>CAZBOK010000043.1:0-18483 GCA_964493525.1 uncultured Phycisphaeraceae bacterium
AGCTGCTCGCGGCGCAGGTCGCGCCGCGCGACGAACGGACGGTGCGGTTGTTCTTCCCGGGCGGCGTGCTGGGCGGGCGCAAGCCGATCGCGGCGGTGCTCGCCGCATTCCGCGCGGTCCCGGACCCGCGCCTGCGGCTCGTGTTCAAGACGCAGGTCGAGCAGGGCCGCGGCGAGCGCGTCGACCTCGGCGACGATCCGCGCGTCGAGACGGTCGTGGCCGACCTGCCGTGCGCCGACTACTTCCGACTGTTCGCGAGCTGCCACGCGTCGATCGCGGTCTCGCGCTGGGAAGGCATGGGCCTCCACTTCTTCGAGGCGCCGGCGTTCGGCATGCCGTCGATCGCGAATGACTATCCGCCGATGAACGAGCTGGTGCGCGACGGTTGGAACGGTCTGCTCGTGAAGTCGCACGTCGGCGGCAAGACGAAGTCCGGCATCCCGTCGATCGAGCCCGACGTCGCCGACCTCACGCGCGCGTTCGAAGCGATCGCCGACGACCCGACGCGCGAGCGGCTGTCGCGCGGCGCGGTCGAGCAACGCGCCGAGCTCGACTGGAAGCACACGATCGAGGACTTCGAGCGCCTGCTCGCGCCGTTCGCGCGCCGCGGCGCCTGACCGCGAACGATCAAAGCAACGATCGCGCGAACTCCTGCAGGCGCGCCGCTCGCGCGGAGTAGCGCATCCCGAGCGCCACCTCGCGTGCGCTCGCCGCGATCGCGGCACGGCGAGCGTCGTCCGCGAGCAGCCCTTCGATCGCGGACGCGAGCGCGGCGACGTCTCCCGGCGGAACGAGCACCGCGTCCTTGCCGGGCGTGACGAACGCCCGCAGTGCGTCGGTGTCCGCCGCGACGACCGGCGTGCCGGCCATCATCGCTTCGAGCAGCTTCAACGGGCAGGTGTACCGCTCGCCTTCGCCCGAGTCCGCCGCGAGCGGGACGAGCGCGACCTTCGCGTCCTGGAGTCGCGCGAGCGCCGTCGGACGATCGACCTGCCCGGCGAACGTGACGCGGTCGGCGACACCGAGCGCCGCCGCGCGCTGCATCAGTTCGGCGAGCCGTTCCTTCGGGTGGCCGCCGACGACGGCGAGGCGACGGCCCGGCAGCCGCGCGATCGCGTCGACGCACTGGTCCACGCCTTTCCAAGGGAACAGCGAGCCGGTGTACACGACGTCGATCGGCCGCTCGCGCGGACCGGGGGGGATCTCCGGCACGCCGTTCGGGATCGTCGTCATCGGCGCGGCGGGTCGGAACCGCCGTCGGACCTCCGCCTCGAGCAGCGGGTGGCTCGCGACGACGCCGTCGCTCTTCACCAGCGCGCGGCGCTCGAGCCGCTCGACCCGGTTCAGCGTGTCGGCGCCGAACCCCTGCTCGACGCGCTTCTCCGCGTAGAGCTTGTGCGCCTCGTACACGACCGGCACCTTCAACAGGCGCCCGGCGGTGAGGAGGAAGCGCGCGAGTCGGGAATCGCGCAGCGTGCGGAACAGGATCACGGTGCGGCCGCGCCGCACGAGCGACCGCAGGTACCAAAGCAGCGCGGCGCGCACGGCGATGCTCGAGAAGCGGTTCGAGTTCTTGAGGCGGATCGCCGGCTCCTCGACCACGAACAGCCGCTCGTGCGGGGCGACGCCGACGCGGGCGAGCGCCGCGGTCGCGTTTTCCGCTTTCAGCTTCGGCACCACGAAGAACACTTCGTTGCCGAGCGCCGCGAGCGCGCGCGCGGTTTCCGCCGCCTGCACGATGTTCGCCTCCGCGACGGGCAGCGCGACCGGATGTACGAACAGGATGCGGAGCGCCGCCGGCGCCGGCTCGCGCGTCACGCGCTCGCCTCCGCGGCGACGCCGCTGGTGATCGCTTCGATCGCGCGGTCGGTCGCGGTCCCCGGCGAGAAGAACAGGTCCGCCGCCAATGCGCGGCGCGTCTCCGAGTGTCGTCCCGGATCGGCGAGCGCGCGCGCGATCGCCGCCGGCAGGTCGCGCGGATCGGCGACGACGTCGCCGGCCTTGCGACCCCACGTGTCGAGATCGGCCTTCGACTTCAGCTTCGACGCGAGGTCGTCGATGTCGAGGAACAGGATCGGACGATCGAGCAGCGTGAACTCGTTCGCGACCGACGACGCGTCGGTGACGAGAACGTCTGCCGCCGCCATCAACGGCACGACGTCGGGGTCCATGACGAATCGGAAGTGGAGGTCGCGCACCGCGGCGAGCTGCGCGCGCCAGTCCGCGCCGGCTTTGCGCGGATCGAGCGAGTTGTCGTGCAGCTTCACGATCACGTTGTGCCCGGTCGAGAGCAGCGCGTCGATCAGGCTCATGCCGTGGCGCTCGAGCGACGAGAGGCTGGCGGCCCAGGTCGGCGCGTAGAGGATCGTCGGGAGCGACGGGTCGAGCGCCAAGCGGCCCAGCACTTCGTCGCGCTGCCACGTGCCGTTCACGAGATCGTCGAGCTTCGGCATCCCGACCATCCGGAAGCGGTGCTCGTTCTCGGGCGTCAGGAGCCCGAGCGACTCGAAGCGCCGCCGCATGTAGGGGCCGGCGAGCAGCAGGAGGTCGTACTTGAGCGCGTTCTCGTGCACTGCGTGGTTGCGGAACGACACGCCGTGGAAGACGTGCACCTTCAAGCGCGCGCGCGGCGCGGCGATGCCGAAGTCGGCGGAGAGGTAGACGTCGAACGCGCGCAGCCGCGACAGCCACTTCGGCACGAGGTGAATGTCCCGCACGCCCGACTCGGCGAACACGCGACCGGCATTGCGGCGGCCGAACAGCCGCGCGGTGCCGTGCAGGCAGAAGCGCGGGTCGGCGCGCAGACGGTTGAGGATCGGGCGCATCATCACCACGCCGACCGGCTTCTTCGCGTAGGCGAGGCAGTGGATCACGTCGCGCGGGCCTCGTCGGCATCGACCGATTCGTCGCTCTCGGCGTCCGCGCCGTTCGACTCGGCGCCGGAGATCGTCGCGGAGTCCGGCGCGAGCGGCAGCGTCACCCGCACCGCGATGCCGCCGCGTTGCGGGATCTCGAGCTCGACGGCGCCGCGCCGGCGTTCGACGAGCGCTTTCGCGACCGCGAGCGCGAGACCGAGCGCCGGACGCTCGGGGGGCGAGTAGTCCGGATGGAACGCCATCTCGGGATCGACGAGCTGCGGCGACTTCAACTGATCGCGGATTGCGAGCACGACTCCGGCAGCAACCGGCGCGGCGCGGATCGAGACGCGCGCGGTTCGACCGGCGCCGAGCGCGGCTTTGTGCGCGGCGTCGAGCAGCCGCACGAGCACGAGGCGGACCTCGTTGTGCGACGCCGCGACCGGGCGCACGAGCCGCGAACCTTCGAAGCGCAACGCCACGCCGTCGCGCTCGAACGGGACGCGCAGCCGTTCGCGGAGCTCACGGAAGACGTTCGACACGTCGCATGCGTGCGTCTCCGCGGCATCCTCGCCGGCGAGCGCGGCGAGCGTGAGCCGCACGTCGTCGAGGCGGTCCGCGGCGGTCAGCACGCGATCGAGCTCCGGCACCAACGTGCGGTCGCCGTTCTGCCGGTAGCGCAGCTCGAAGCGCAACCGCTCCGATCGCGCGCGCACCACGCCGGTCGGTTCGCGCAGATCCTCGGCGAGCGCGTGCGCGACTTCGGCGAGCGAGCGATCGAGGCGCGCGGGCGCCTCGTTCAGCACGACGCGCGGCGCGACCGGCGCCGGCGCGGTCTGCTCGATCGCGCGGCGCAGCTCGAGGTCGCGCAGCCGCTCCTCGAGGAAACGGCCGCGTCGGCGGTACCAGAGCGATCCGAGCGTGACGATCCAACCGAGCGCCGCGGCGCCGACGAAGGTCGCCGTGCGCTCGAGCCGCGGGCCGTCGGACCAGACGGACGCGAGCACGAGGAGCAGCGTCGCGAGCGCGCCGAGCGCAAGCGTGCTGCGCTCCGCGCATGCGAACGTCGCGAGCAGCAACGGCACGACGATGAACGCGGCCGCGGGGGCGCGCACCGAGTCGAGCAGCGAAGCGGTGCCGACGACGAACGCGACGTCGATCGCGAGCGAGATCCACAGGAGCGCCGCCGCGGCGCGCTGTGCGTGGAGGTCGAGCCGACGCGCCGCCGCCATCACCAGGACGTTCGCGACGGTCGCGCCGAGCACGAGCGCGAACACGGCGGTCGGATCGGCGATGCGGTCCTTGATCGCGAGCACGAGGCCGAGTCCGACCAGCGGGATCAGGCCGATGAAGCGGAGCCCGGCGAAGCGCTTCAACCACAACTTCGAGTTGTCGGCCCACGACGCGTGTTCGAAGCGAGCCGCGATCGTCTCGTGCGCCGCCGCCGGGACCGCGGGGCTCGCCGGAGGCACAGGCGGATCGGGCATCTCGGGGCGCGTGACCATGGTTCGGGCGGACAGCGTAGCAGTCCGCGCGCGCCGTCGGGGGCGCGACGACCGGGACGAGCCGGGTCAGCGACCGATGGAGATCGACGTGACGTCGAGGCGAATCGGCGGCGAGAACGCGTCGATGCGGAACGTCGGGTCGAGCGCGACGATGCCGTCGTTCCCGTTACCGACGAGCAGCCACGGCAAGAGCGGCGATTCGCCCTGGATCGGCACCGCGCGCGCGCGGAAGCCGAGGGCGCGCGGCGGATCGATGCGGCCGGTCTGGAAGTTCACGGTGCGGATCGCCGAGCCGCCGGCGCCGTCCGAGTAGAGGAGTCCGCCGAGCTGATCCTCGGGCGTCGGCGTCAACAGGAGGGCGTCCGCGCCGGGAGGAACGGGGATCGGCGTGCCGGCGCGCATCGTGCGCGCGTCGATGACCGTGATCTCCGCGCCGGTGCCGTCGAGCAGGACGAGCGCGTCGCGATCGCCCGCGCGCGTGAGACCGAAGCTGTTGGCGGCGAGCGCAACCATCGCCTGCGCGTTCTTCTTGAAGTCGCCGAGCGAGAGGCCCGTCACCGCGCCCGGTCCGCCGGCGCCTGCGGAACTCTGCGTCAGCGCGAACACGTTGGTGCCGACGATGCGGAGGTCCTTGATGCGATCCTGTCCCGGGCGCCCCACCGCGACGAGCGCGCCCGGCCGCGTGCCGAGCAGGTTCACTTCGCGCAGGTAGGAGCCCTGCACCGAGACGAACGCGCGCAGACCGTCCGGGCTCGGAACGATCCGACCGCCGCGCGGGCCGAGCGGGTCGAGCAGGATGTGCTGCGCCGGACGCTCGCCGCGGGCGTCGAGGATCGTGAGGATCCCGCGCGTCGCGGTGTCATTCGGGTCGGTCGTCGCGGCGCTGACGATGAGGATCTTGTCGCCGTCCGCGGTGGTCGCGATGTCGCGCACGCCGGGCGCGACGTTCAGCTCGGTGCCGGGACGCGACGCGGGATCGTCGGGGACGATGTCGATCAGGCCGGACACGGTGTCCGCGACGACGAACGTCTTGGTGCCGCGTCCGTCACGCACCGCGCCGCCGGGTCGGCCGGCGCCGAGCCGGAAGCGATCGGGGTTCGGATCGAAGCTCGGCGGATCGCCGACCGGGACGTCGACGCGGTAGAGATATGCGACGCCGGCGTCGACACCGGTCAACAGGAGTTGCGGCGCTCGAACGCGAACGCGCGCGGTGCCGGATTCGATCGCGCCGCCGAGCGCGGTGAGCTCCGCCTCCTGACCGAGGAGCGCGGCGCTGACCGGATCATCGAAGCGGAAGCGCACGAAGCCCGAGCCGTCGGTCGTCTTCGGTCCGACGAACTGCTCGTTCCCGCCGGCGCGGATGCGCAGCGAGACGAGCGTGCCGGGCGTCCAGCCCTCCGTCGTGACGACGAGGTTCTCGCCAACGACCGGGTGCGCGAAATCGATGCGCGGCGCCTGTGCGAGCGCGGTCGACGCGAACGCCGACGACGCGAGCACGATCGCGGAGAGGCGGGATCGGAGACCCATTCGACTTCCGGCTTCGGGACCTCGTCAGGACCAGACCTGGCGGTCGTCCTGGTCGGCAGCGCGGGAAGGATACCACCCCCCCGACGGCCGAGGACGCCCGATCTTGCATCGGATGGACGGAGCGGCGCCCCGCACGGAAACCGAAAAATGTAGCGGGGTCGCGCGACGCGAGCCGCGCGACCCCGCGATGAATGGAGCTGCGATCGGGATTTGAACCCGAGACCTCCTCCTTACCAAGGAGGTGCTCTACCCCTGAGCTACCGCAGCGTGGGGGAAGCGGGGGACTGTAAGCGCGAGCGCGAGGTGCCGCAACTCCTACACTCGCGGCGTGGACGATCGCGTCGAACCGGGACCGGAGCGCCAGAAGCCGATCGTCCTCGCGATGATCCTCTGCGCGGCGCTCGCGCAGCTCCTGATCGGCGCCTGGTTCGAGCGCACCGCCGCGCGCTCGAGCCCCTACCACGCCGAGGCCGGCTTCCCGCTCGACGATGCGTGGATCCACCTGGTCTACGCGCGCAGCATCGCCGAACACGGCCGCCCGGAATACAACCCCGGCGTTCTCGAGGCCGGGCAGTCGAGCCTGCTCTGGGGCGCGCTGCTCGCGCCGGTCGTGAAGGTGGCATCGTGGATCGACGCGCCGGTCGCTCGCGCGGTGCGGCTGTTCGGGATCCTGATGTGGATCGCGTGCGCGTTCGCCGCGGCGCTCGTCGCGCGGAGGCTGCCGGTGCCGGCGCCGCGGTTCGCATCGGTGGCCGCCGCCGCGCTCGTCGCACTCGATCCGCGCAGCGCGTTCGCCGCGGTGTCGGGGATGGAGCCGCTCCTGATGTCGGCGTGCGCGTTGTTCGCGATCGCGGCGCTGCAGCGCGATCGCTTCGTGCTCGCCGGGATCCTCGCGGGGCTCACGGTGCTCGCGCGCCCCGAAGGCGTGATCGTCGCCGTGTTGATCGCGCTCGCCGCCGCTGCGAACGGCGGTGACCGCGCCGGCCGCGCGCGGCGCGTCGGATCGGTCGTGCTGCCGATCGTCGCGCTCGGAGGGGCGTGGGTCGCGCTGTGCCTCGCGGCGACCGGTCGGCCGCTGCCGAACACGTTCTACGTGAAGGCGGCGGTGATCCCGCTGGTGGAGAGCGTTCCGAGCGCGGGGCTGCTGCTCGGCGGCGCGATCCGCGCGACGCCGTTCCTCGACACGTGGGTCGGATACCTGTTCCTCGCGATGGGCGCGCTCGCGTTCGTCGTCCGATGCGGCGCGCGGCTCGCGATCCCGTTGCTCGGGACGCCGCTCGCGTTCGCGCTCGGGGTCGCGGCGACGCGTTCGCTGCCGGACCCCGACGCATTCTTCTGGTCGCGCTACATCGAGCCGATCCGTCCGTTCCTCCTGCTCGCGATCGCGATCGGGATGGCGACCGCCGTGGCAGTCATCGTCGACCTGATGAAGAAGCGCGCCGCCCGCGTCGTCGCCGAATCGGCGGCCGCCGCGGCCGCGGCGCCGAACACGCCGCCCGCGCTGGAGCCGGAACCGAGAGCGACGATGCTGCCCGACCCCGTCATCGCGGTGATTCTGCTCGCGTGCCTCCTGCTGATGTTCGGGACGATCGGCGACCGGCTCGGCGAAGCGAGCCGGCGCTACGCCGACAACGTGCGCGACGTCGATTCGCTCAACGTGTGGGTCGCCCGCTGGCTCGCCGATGAGTCGAAGCTGCCGCGCGACGCGTGGATCGCGACGCAGGACGCCGGCGCCGTCCGCTTCTTCCAGGATCGGCCGGTGATCGACCTGATCGGCCTCAACGATCACGAGCTCGTCGCGCACGGACTCGCCGGCGGCGCGCTCGACACCTACCTCGCCCGGAAGCGACCGTCCGCTTGGTGCCTGCTCGACCCGGACCCCGGCGCGACCGAGCTCACGCTCCTCGCGATCGCATCCGGGATGCACGAAGCGGTGCGCGTGCGCGTGAACCGGTACTCGTTGTTCGGCGAGCCCGCGCCCAAAGCGTTCGTCGTGTGGGCGGACCTTCCGCCGAAGTAGATCAGCCGGTGTTGATCGTCCCCGCGATCCGCGGCTTCATCTGCGGCTCGGGGTCCGGCGTGCCTTCGCTGCGCTCGAAGTCGTCCTCGACGAAGGAGCCGGTCGTCTGCGCGCGCGTGTTCGTCTGCGTGTTCGGAACCGGCGAGTGGACCGTCTCGAACATCAGACGCTCGACTTCGGCGAATGCCATGAGCACCGCGACGGTGGCGTAGAAGTTCTCGGTGAAGCGACGGCCGCCGGCGACGTGGTTCGGGTTGTTCTTGAGCCAGGAGATATCGGAGATGCGCTTCTCGAAGCGCGCCTTCAACCCTTCTGGCCCGCCGACCACGCTCAACCCGCCGCCGTAATACAGGGACTCGGGGGCCTTCCAGCGCAGGCGCAGCGGCTCGAGGCGGCTGTTCGGCCCGCGCAGTTGGAACTCACCCACCACACCCTTTTTGTTGCTCGTGCGTGCGTGCATCCGAGTGACCGTCCTTTCGCGAGCGGGAGACCGTTCCGGGGGGCGCGGTCCATAGCGATGTCCGAGGAGCCATCGCCACGAACGACCGGACGCCGAGAACGGGGGCCATCACCCCGACTTCTCCACGGTCATCCACAGTTCTTCCACAGCTTCTTCACGAGCGCAGCCGTGGATTCGGATCGATCGTGGGGAGGGCGGGGGGCGGAAGTGTAGCCCAGGATCGCGACGGCGCTTGAATTTCGCCGGCGGATCGAATCGATCGATCCCACGTGACTGGTGAGCGATCGATGCGGCGGACGACGGACGCTCGCACTCAGGACGCGTCGGACTCGGAGTCAGGGCCCGGTTGCAAGGCTCCGTAATCCTTCAACTTGCGTTGAAGCGTCCGCAGGCTGATCCCGAGGATCCGCGCCGCCTTGGTCCGGTTGCCCCCCGCCTCCTCGAGCGTGCCGAGGATCGCGTTCTTTTCGAGGTCGTCCATCTTCATGCCGATGTGGAACAGCGGCGAGCCCCCGAGCGTCGCCGCCGGGGTGGCTTCCCCCACGAGCGCGCCGGGGAGATCCTGCGCCCGGATCACATCGCCGCGCGCGAGCACCGCCGCGCTCTCGATCGCGTTCTTCAGCTCGCGGACGTTGCCCGGCCAGTCATGCGACTGAAGCGCGCGCAGCGCGTCGGTGTCGAAGCGGATCGGCTTCAGCCCGTGCTCCTGGATCGCTCGCTCGAGGAACGACCGCGCGAGCATCGGGATGTCTTCGCGCCGGTCGCGCAGCGGCGGCAGCCGGATCGAGACGACCTTCAACCGGTAGTAGAGATCCTCGCGGAACTTCCCCTCCTTGACCGCCGTGACGAGATCGCGGTTCGACGCCGCGATGATGCGCACGTCGATCTTCTCCTCGCGCGTCGATCCGAGCGGCGTGTAGGCGCGCTCCTCGAGAACGCGCAGCAGCTTCGCCTGGAGACCGAGCTCCAGCTCCGACACCTCGTCGATGAGCAGCGTCCCGCCGTCCGCCGCACCGAACAATCCCTTGCGGCGCTGCACCGCGCCCGTGAACGCGCCGCGCTCGTGTCCGAACAGCTCGCTCTCCACCAGCGTCGCCGGCAGCGCGGCGCAGTTGAATGCGATGAACGGGCGATCCCGACGCGGCGACGCTTGGTGGATCGCGCGCGCGACGAGCTCTTTGCCGGTGCCGCTCTCGCCGGTGATCAACACCGTCGCGCGCGTCGGCGCGACGTGGCGGATCACGTCGAAGATGTCGAGCATCACGCGCGAGCGGCCGATCATCTGGTCGAACCCGAACCGCTCGTTCAATTGCCGGCGCAGGTCGGTGACCTCCGCGCGCAGCCGCCGCTTCTCCGTCACGTCCTCGACGAGCTTCAGCAGCACCGTCGGGTTGATCGGCTTCGTCACGTAGTGGTACGCGCCTTCGCGCATCGCCGCGACCGCGCTGTCGATCGTCCCGTAACCGGTCGCGACGATCACCGCGACGTCCGGGTTGGTCTGCTTCGCCCGCCGCAACACGTCGAGCCCCGACATCCCGGGGAGCTTCAAGTCGGTCACGACCACCGCGGTGTCCGCATCGATGAGCGCGAGTCCCTCGTCGCCGTCCGCGGCCCCCACCACTTCGAACCCCTTCTCGCCGAGGTACTCGGTGAGCGCGGAGCGAAGGGGGTCGTCGTCCTCGATCAACACGACGCGACCGCCGCGGCCGCCCGGGTCGGCGGGCGCGCTCGGGGGACTGGGGCGGTCGTTGTCGGCGTCGACCATGACGATTCGGCCTCTCCGGCGACAGAATGGTGCGAGCGCTTCAGATCGTGCGTCAATTCTGCTCAGATTCAACCGGCCATGCAGTTTTTTCGCGGTCGCGTCCTCCTCCTTTGTATTGCGGGCGCCCCCACGCTTCCGTTCGCCGCGGGCTGCGCGACGCAGGAAACCGACGTCTCGCTCTCGCGGGTCCGGTTCGATCAGCCGTCGAACGCCACGAAGGCGGTGCTGCTCGGCACCGCGCAGATCCCGAACTCCGAGTTCGTCGTCCCGGGGCTCACGCGCGCGCGACGCGCGGCCGCGCTGTGCCTCGTCGCAGCGGCGGAGCGCCGGCTCTTCGTCGTCGATCCGGGGAGCGAGATCCTCGAGCAGCTCGGCGACGTGATCCTCCCGCCGGAGCTGGCGCGCCCGCCGGACTCTCCGCCGGCGGACGGCGTCCTGCTCTCGTTCGTCGACGCCGAGAAGATCGCGGGCGTCTGCACGCTCGCGGAACGATCCCCCGCCGGGCGGCCATTGCCCGTCTGGTGCGCGCGGATGCACCGCCCCGCCCTCGAGCACGATCCCGCGATCTCCGCCGAGATCGCGAACCGCCGCATCACCGTCGAAGCGCTCGAGACCGGCACGCCGCTGCCGCTCGGCGAATCCCTGCGCGTGACGGCGCGCTCGGTGTTCAGCGCGCAGGCGGTCACGCTCGAATTCGCCGGCGCGAAGCGATCGCTCCTCTGGGCGCCGCGGCTCGGCAGCATGACCGACCTCGCCCCGCCCTTGCGCACCTTGATCTCCGGCGTCGCCGTCGCGCTGCTCGACGGGGCTCGCGTCCCGCCGAACCCGCAGGGTGCCGCGCGCGATCCGATCGACGCGGTCCTCTCCGCGTCCGCCGGCTTGCCGGAGCCGAAGCGCACGATCCTCTTCCTCCGCCTCGATCCGCGCGATCCGCTGCTCGACCCGGCGCTCCCGATGCGCGATCTGCTGCGGAAGCGAAGTGCGGATGTCGCCGAGGACGGGTCCGAATTCTGGCTGTGACCCCCGCGCGCATCGAACTCCGATGCGATTCTCCGGTCGGATCCCTCAACTCCGGAAGCGCCGCGCGCCGATGAGAGACCGATCCATCCGGGAGGTCGCGATCACTCCATGGCGCTCCGAGGCGACACCAGCAATCTGCTGCTGGCCGACATCTTCCAGACGCTGACGCAGAACGGTCAGACCGGGCTGCTCTCGCTCCGATCCGGCGCGGGGACGCGACAGGTGCTGTTCGCGAAGAACGGCATCACGCTCGCCGACGCGGCCGTGTTCCGTGCGCCGCGTCTCGGCCATCTGTTCGTCGCCGGCGGCGTCGCGCCGCGCGACCAGATCGACGCCGCGCTCTCGGACATCGATCGCGCCGGCCCCGATGCATATTCGTCGGTTGCACTGATCCGCCTGCTCGCCGAACGCGAGCTGGTCGACCCCGAACGCGCCGAGCAGATCCTGTCCTCCGAAGTCCGCGAGGAACTGTTCGAGCTGTTCGCGCTGCCGCGGATGGAGTTCGAGTTCAACGAGGACGAGACGCCGCACGAGGGCGTGCCGGATCGCTGCCTGTTCCGCACCGAGGAGATCATCCTCGAAGCGGCGCGGCGGCTCGACGAGCTCGAGCTCGTCCGCACCGGCATCTCACCGGCCGACGAGTTCTACGTGCTGGTCGATCCCGACGACACCGGCGACGCCGCGCCGGAGATCGTCGAGCGCCTCGACGCGCGTCACACGCTGATCGACATCTCCGAAGCGCTGCTCCGCCCGCGCTTCGAAGTCGCGCGCGTCGTGTTCCGCCTGTTGAAGGCCGGCAAGGTGCGCACCGCGGACGCGGACGAGTTGATCTCCGCCGCGCGCGAGCTCGATCCGACCCAGCATCGCGCGCGCATCGCGCGCCTGCTCGCGAAAGCGCGCGCGCAGATGGGGCCGGACGACCGCCGCCTCGACCAGATCGCCGACCTCTACAAGAAGTCCGGCAACAAGGGCGGCGCGATCGCCGCGCTGCTCGACCGAGCGCGCACTCTGCTCGCGGCCGGCAACACCGAGACCGCCTACACGCTCGCGATGCGCGCGCGCGATCTCGACCCGGGCCACCTCGACGTCCTGCGCACGCTCGTCGACCTCCACGAGGCGCGCGGCGAGAAGGACGATCAGATCCAGGTGCTGACGAGCCTGTCGGAGCGCGCCGCGTCGGTCGAGGACTACGACCACGCCGTCGAGTACGCGGCGCGGCTCGCGCGACTGTTCCCCGACTCGCCGCTGCTCGACCGCGCGTTCCCGATGTATTGCCACAAGACCGAGAAGCAGCGCTTCGGCGCGCAGATCCTCTCGGAGGCCGCGACCCGCCGCGCCGTCGCGCGCCGCACGGTCCTCTTCGAAGGCATCCTGCTCCTCGATCCGGGCCGCTCCGACGTCAAGAAGGAGCTGCTCAAGCTCCGCAAGAAGCGGCAGCGGAAATCGCTGCACGTCACGATCCTGGTCGCCGCGATGGTGCCGCTGCTCGCCTGGGGCGGCTGGCGCTTCCTCGCGCGCTTCGGACAGCAGCGGCTGCGCGGCCGTTTCGACGCGATCTCCACGCTGCTCGACAAGGGCCAGGCGCAGCTCGCGGCGAACGAGCTGAAGGACATGCTCACCGAGATCTCGGACGGCGATCTGCGCGACGAGGCGGAGCACCTGCTCACCACCGCGGAAGCGCGCATCGAGAACGAGAACGAAAAGCGCGTCGCCGAGGCGCGCCAGGCCGCGCTCGATCGCCTCCCGAGCATCCAGGACAAGATCGACCAGGGCAAGTTCGCCGAGGCGTTGATCGCACTGCGCGGACTGTCCGACGAGCACACCGACGCCGAGATGACGAAGGCGTTCAACACCAAGCGCATCGCGCTCGAGCGCCGACTCGAGGTCGAGGCGGACACGCTCGTGAAGCTGTCTCAATCGATCCAGATCCCCGAGACCGATTCGGATCTCGTCGCGGCGAAGAGCCGTTACGTGCTGCCGTTCTCCGACGCGCGGAACGACGCGTTCCGCAAGCTCGCCGAAGTGCTCCGCTCGCCGCGCAAGAACGAGATCGAGATGGCGCGCTTCTGCACCGCGATCAACGCGGCGATGGTGAGGGCGCGGCCCGCGGTTGCGGAGATCGAAGCGCGGCTCGAGCGCAACGGCGAGCTGACCAAGTTGTCGGGAGACTACGAACGGATCCTCGACGCCGAGCGACGCGGCGACTTCGCGTCCGCGGCCGAGGGATACACGCAGCTCCTGCGCTCCTACGGGCAGGGCGCGCTGACGCAGTACTTCACGAACAAGCAGCACGCGGCGGAAGCGGCGCGCGACGCCGCGGCGCAGGCGCGCGTGCGCTACGACGCCGGCGACTTCGCCGGGATGCGGCGCGTGATCGACGAGGCCGCGGCGGCGCTCGGCGACGTCGACATGTTCGCGACCGTCGGTCGTCCGCTCGCGCTCCGCACCATGCCCGCCGGCGCGACCGTCAAGTCCGATGGTCACGCGCTCGGCGCGACACCGCTCCTGGTCTGGGTGAAGGGCGATCAGCCGATGCCGATCACCGTCGAGGCGCCGGGCTACCACCTGATGGAAACCGATCTCGCTCCGACCTCGGGCCCCGAGGTCACGCTCGAGCTGCCGCGCGAGAGCCGATTCGACGTGACGCTGCCGGCGCGCTCCGAGTCGGGCGCGGTCGTCACGAGCACGGAGATCCTGGTCGGCGCGCGTGACGGCGTGCTGTACCGCCTCGACCGCAAGACCGGCACGCGCACGGGCCAGGTCCAGCTCGACTCGATCGGCGGCGCCGCGACCGCGCCGATCGTCGTCGGCGACATGGTCGTGCTCCTGCTCGCGGAAGGCGCCGTCGCCGGCGTGTCGCGCCAACCGTTCGCGAAGCGCTTCGCCGTGCCGCTCGGCGCGCTGCCCGCGGGCGGCGCGGTCGTCATCGACGGCTCGCTGTGGGTCGCGACGGTCGACGGCAAGCTGCACCAACTCGACGTGCGCACGGGGCAGGACCGCGTCGTCGCGACGCTCGACGGCGTTCCGTCGTGCGCGCCCGCGATCATCGGCTCGATCATCGCGGTCGGCGACACGCAGGGCCGTGTCACCGGCTTCGCGCGCGAGGATGGCGCACCGAAGTTCCAGACCAAGGTGCACGGCCAGCCGGTCATCGGCGTGGTCGCGACCGACGGACTGTTCATCGCCGCCGACGACGGCGGCCGCGTGTTCGCGATCGACGCGAGCGGCGCCGCGCGCTGGGAGCAGCGCGTCGATTCCGCGGTCGCCGCGCCGCCCACCGCGGGCGACGGCCTCGTCGTCGTCGCCGCCGGCAAGACCGCTTATGTGTTCGACGCGCACGACGGCGAGCAGCGCGTCGCCGCGACGGCGCCCGACTGGATCACCGCGCCGCCGGTCCTGACCGGCGGCCGCCTGTACGCCGCCGACCACGCGGGCGGGTTGAACGCGTTCGACGGCTCGTCCGGTCAGCCGCAGTTCCGACATCACCTGAAGGGGTTGATGAAGACCGCGCCGCTGGTCCTGCCGGAGGGCGTGCTCCTGGTCACCGATCAAGGCCAGGTGACTCTCGTCGGCGCCTGACCCGCGCGCGATCCGCACCGGATTCGGTTCAGTTGCACAGTTCGCCTTGTCGATGGTGACGGCTCACAAGGAGACCACGATGGACTCGTTCGCCCGCATCCCGTCCGACTCGCGCCGCACGCTCCGCATCGTTGCGTCGATCGTCGTCGCGATCGCGGCTGTCGGAGTGTCCGCGAGCGTCGCTCGCGCGGACGCGACGCCCGAGAAGCTCGCGTTGAAGGCGCTGCGCAACGAGCAGGATGCGGCGGTGACGAAGTTCAAGAAGGCCGTGGCCGCGAGCGTCTCGACGTTCCGCGACGCGGTCTCCGACGTCGAGGATCAACTCGCCTCCGACGGCGACGCCGCTGCCGCTGCGTCGCTCGTGTTCGACGCGATCGTCCAACTGCAGACCGACGTCACCGGCCACCTCGCCGACGCGGCCGACGAGCAGGCGAACGCCGCGGTGGCCGCGCTCGCCGGACTCCACCCGGGCGTCGAGGGTGTGTACCCGTCCGCCTTCTATCCGGGCGACCGCACCGAGATCTGCAGCTTCGAGGACGCGATCGAGGACGTCCTCGCGAAGGCGTACCACAAGGTGCACAAGCGGCTCGCGAAGTCGGTCGAGCGCTTCGCCGACGCGGGCGCCAACCTCACGTTCCGCGTCTCCCCGCCGCGCTGGCCGACGCGCAGTTGGTTGTCGACGGCGGCCGATTCGTTCCCCGTCCATCAGCCGACGATCGACGCGGTCCTCACCTGGAGCGACGCCGCGGCGACCGGCGACGGCAAGATGATGGTCTCGGGCGAGGCCGACTACTGGCCGGGCGTCGCGGACGAGGTGCTCGTCGTCGCGACGTTCTTCGGTCAGCAACCGTTCGCGAGCGTCACTCCGGTCAGCGGCCGGTACACCTCCGACCTCGACGACGCTCTGCTCGCCGAAGGCGTGTGGCTCGTCGGCGCGACGCAGAACAACTCGCTGCCGGCCGACGTCTCGATCGGCGTGCGCTGAAACGACTCGCGCCGCGGCACGCCCGCGCGCGCGCCCGGTCGCCTCCGGTACAACGTCGCGGTGACTCCGCGCTACGCCCCGCAGCGATCGTTCCCGCCGTACCGATATCGACCCGGCCTCGACCCGCACCCGACGCGCGACGCGCGCGGGCACTCGCATCGGCGTGAACCGGAATCGATCGCGCCGTTCGCGGAGAGCACGGCGTTCGATCACGATCAGTTCCGCTTCGGCGCCGACCTCTACAACCACGCGTTCTTCTGGGAGGCGCACGAAGCGTTCGAGGAGCTGTGGCGCCGCGCAGCCGCGCGCAGCCGCGAGCGCGCGCTCCTGCAGGGCTTGATCCAGGCGGCCGCGGCGCAGTTGAAGAAAGCGGTCGGCGACGAGCGCGGCGCGCGCCGGCTCGTCGGCCTTTCGCGGGAGAAGCTCGCCCGCGTCGCGCCGCGTTCGTGCGCGATCGATGTCACGTCGTTCGCCGAGCGCCTCGCCGCCGACGTCGCGGGGTCAGGTCCATTCGCGCGAATCGTCCTCGCGCGATGAAGCGGGCCGCGTGAGCGGCACGAACCGGACCGGGTAGAGCGATTCGCGCCGCACGCCGTCGGCGGAGCGCGTGAACAGCTCGAGCTGTTGTTGGTCGACGCCGATCGGAGCGATCAACCGGCCGCCGATCGCGAGCTGCGCGAGGAGCGGCGCCGGCAGCGCGGCCGGCGCGGCGGCGAGCACGATCGCGTCGAATGGCGCACGCTCGGGCCACCCGAGCGCGCCGTCGCCGAGGTGGCAACGCACGCCGCGCGGCAGCCGCACGCGCGCCGACTCGAACAGCTCCGGGATCACTTCGATCGAGTCGACGTCCGCGCCCAACTCCGCGAGCAGCGCCGCCTGGTAACCGGAGCCGGTCCCGACGTCGAGCACGCGATCGCCGGGGCGGATGCGCAACCGCTCGAGCATCGCGGCGACGATGAACGGCTGCGAGATCGTCTGCTCGAATCCGATCCCGATCGGACGGTCGGCATACGCATCTTCGAGCGTCGCCTCCGGTACGAAGCGATGGCGCTCGACCGCGCCGAACGCCGCCAGCACGCGCGGGTCGGTGACGCCGCGGGCGGCGATCTGCCGCTCGACCATCTCCCGCCGCAAGCGCGCGGCGCGATCGGATCCGTTCCCGTCCATCGATGCGCGCGAGTCTACTTGTTGCGGCGATCAGCCCGCGACGACGCGGTGCTTCTGCACCACGACGTAGACGTTCGGGCCGCGCACGAGGCCGACGGCGTCGCCGTGCCGCTTCGCGTCGGTCCGGTCGAGCAGCCGCGCGAGCTGCTTGCGCGTCCGGAAGCGCGGCGTCCAGTCGAGCCACGCCTCGAGCACCAGGCGGTCGCGATCGGTCAGTTCGCCGTCGTAGTGCGCGAACACGAGCTGGCCGCCGGGCCGCAGGTGCGCGAACAGGAAGTCGATCGATCGCAGCACCTCGGCATCGCTCGCGTGATCGAACAGGTACGGGCTGTACGCGAAGTCGAGATCGCCGAGCAGGTCGACGGGCGGTGCTCCGAGCAGACTCATCGGGTCGGCCGCGTGGAACGTGACGGCCGGGGCGCCGGGCGCCCGAACGACATCCGGCGCCGCGTCGACCAGCACGACCTCCGCGCGCGGCGCGTCCGGCCCCCGTTCATCGAGGACGTCGAGCGCCTCCGGCAGCGGGCCGGCGCCGAACGCGAGGATGCGCATCGCGCGATCCGCGGGCGCGCTCTTGAGCTGGAGGCGCAGCTCGCGGTGGAAGAAGCGCCGCCGCGCCCGCAGCGCCGCGAGCGCGTGCGTCGCGAGCAGCCAGCGATCGAATCGCTCGGCCGCCGCGTTCGCGCCGCTCGGGACGTTCAGGAGCACGTGGCGCAGGACCGCGTGGTCCCGCCGGCCGTCCGGCTGCGCGCTCGCCGCGGCGCGCATCGTCCCACCGACACCGACGCCCGCCGCAATCCGTGCGCGCAGCGCCTCGCGCGTGTTCAAGCGCTCGGCGGGGCGCAGCGAGCGCCACCACGTCGCGGCCCCTGCAAGCGCGGCGGACAACGCGTCGCCGTCCGCGTCGTGCGCGGAAAGTGCGTGAGTGAGATCGACGAAGACATCGGCGACGGGCGAGCGGGTCGACAGGGACAGTTTCTTGGCTCCTCGCGCTGCATCGCGTCTCGACGGACGCGCGAATCCGACCCATTTCGGTTCCGCGGCGCCCGGTCTTGAGCGCGAACCCGCGAGGTCGTGAAACTCATCGCGCTACCATGCGCGAATGACGCTGATCGAACCCCGGACCTTGAAGGGTTTCCGCGATTACCTCCCCGAGGCGATGCTCCCGCGCGAGCGGCTCATCGAGACGGCGCGGCGCGTCTACCGCAGTTACGGCTTCGCGCCGATCGACACGCCGGCCCTCGAATACGAGGAGATCCTGCGCGGCAAGGGCGGCGAGGAGAGCGACAAGCAGATGTACGCGTTCGAGGACCACGGCGGGCGCCGGGTCGCGCTGCGCTTCGACCTCACCGTGCCGCTCGCGCGCTTCGTCGCGCAGCACCAAGCCGAGCTGCCGCTGCCGTTCAAGCGGTATCACATCGCGCCGGTGTGGCGCGGCGAGAACACGCAGCGCGGCCGCTACCGCGAGTTCCTGCAGTGCGACTTCGACACGATCGGCACCGAGAGCCTGACGGCCGACATCGAGACCGCGCTCGTGATCCACGACCTCTTCAAGGCGATCGGCTTCGAGAAGTTCACGATCCGCGTGAACAACCGGAGG
>CAZBOK010000044.1:0-18250 GCA_964493525.1 uncultured Phycisphaeraceae bacterium
GCGGCGCCAGCCGCACGCCAGCGACGCAGTCGCAGCAAGGCCAGCGGCGCCAGCCGCACGCCAGCGACGCAGTCGCGGAAAAGTTCGCGACGCAGTCGCAGAAGAGTTCGCGACGCAGTCGCGGAAGAGTTCGCGACGCAGTCGCAATGCCCGCGGCGCCAGCCCGCAGCGCCCGCGACGCCAGTCGCAGAAAAGCCCAGCGCAGCGCGCCGCTACACTGCGCAAGTGGAATTCGTCTACGTCGTCCCCCGCGCCGACCTCTTCGATCTGCACGCTCCGCACGGCTTCCAGTCGCTCGCCGCGCACGGCGCGGACATCTCGCGCTGGTTCGAACGCGCGCGCGCGAAGGGCTTCTTCATGGAGCGGCCCTACGCCGAGGAGCACTCGAGCTTCAAACAGCTCATCCCCTACACGGTGGTGATCCGCTCGAGCGGGCCGCAGGGTGCGCCGGAGGTGCTGCTCCTGCGCCGGTCGAAGAAGGGCGGTGACGCGCGACTCCACGACAAGCTGTCGATCGGCGTCGGCGGACACGTGAACCCGGAGGACGCGGGCGACGATCTGCTCGCCGCGTGCGCACGCCGCGAACTGAACGAAGAGCTGGTGATCGACTCGATGCCGGACATCGTCCCGGTGGGCGTGATCAACGACGACTCGAACGCGGTGGGCTCGGTGCACTTCGGCGTGGTGCATCGCGCGCTGGTCGGAGCCAGGACCGACGTTGGCGTCCGCGAGACCGAGCTGTTGTCCGCGCGCTTCGTTGCGGTCGCGGAGTTGAAGCGTCTCGCGGCCGATCCGACGGTGAACCTCGAGACCTGGTCGAAGCTGATCGTGGAACGCATCGAGGAACTCCTGCCTCCGAGCTGACGGAGACCGCCGGATGGACGCGCCGACCGAGAGCTTCGATGCGATCCGCGGCTCGACCGTGTCCGGTCTGCTGCGATCGGTCGCGCGCCGCGCGCCGCGACACGAAGCGGTGATCTCACCGGAGCGCGGCGTCCGCTGGTCGTTCGCCGAGCTCGATCGCCGCGCGGATGAAGTCGCCGCGGCGCTGATCGCGCGAGGGTTCGTCCCGGGTGATCGCGCGGTCGTGTGGGCGGCGAACCTGCCGGAGTGGATCGCGCTGCAGTACGGCCTCGCGCGCGCGGGCGTGGTCCTCGTCACCGCCAACACATCGCTGAAACTCGAGGAGATCGCGTACATCCTGAAGAAGAGCGGCGCGCGCGCGCTGTTCTTCGGCCGCGGGGGCAAGGGCACTTCGTTCCCACCGACGGTCGCCGCGCTCGATCGGTCGGCGCTGCCGTCGCTGCGGCTCCTGGTCGGGATCGACGGCGCGCGCGCCGCGGACTCGATCGATTTCGCCGACTTCCTCGCCACCGCGACCGACGCGTCACGCGCCGAAGTTCCGCGCCGCGAAGCCGCGCTCGATCCGCGCGCCGTCATCAACATGCAGTACACGTCGGGCACGACGGGCTTCCCGAAGGGCGTGATGCTGTCGCACTCGAACCTGGTCGAGAACTCGATCGCGATCGCGCCGTCGTTCCATCACCGGCCGGGCGATCGACTTTGCCTCGCGGTGCCGCTGTTCCACTGCTTCGGCTGCGTGATCGGGACGCTCGTCGCCCACGCGTCGTGCATCGCGATCGTCCTCAACGACGTGTTCGATGCCGACGCAATCCTCGACACGATCGAGCGCGAGCGGTGCACGACGTTGTACGGCGTGCCGACGATGTTCATCGCCGAGCTCGAAGCGCAGCGCCGGCGGCCGCGCGACCTGTCGTCGTTGCGCGTCGGCGTGATGGCCGGCGCGTTCTGCCCGGAGAAGTTGATGCGCGAGGCCGCGCGCGAGCTGTCGATCCCGGGCCTCGTCATCGCCTACGGCCTCACGGAAGCGTCGCCGGGCGTCACGCTCTCGCGGCCGGAGGACTCGATCGACGTGCGCGCGACGACGGTCGGGCGCGCGCTGCCGGGCGTCGAGATCAAGATCGTCTGCCCGAAGCGGCTCGTCCCGCTCCCGGCCGGAACGCGCGGCGAGCTGTGGACGCGCGGCCCGCACATCATGCAGGGGTACGACGGCGAAGAGGCGGCCACGCGCGCCGCCGTCACGCCGGACGGGTGGCTGCGCTCGGGCGATCTCGCGGAAGAACTGCCCGACGGATACTTCCGCATCGTCGGCCGCATCAAGGAGCTGATCATCCGCGGCGGCGAGAACATCTCGCCGGCCGAGATCGAGGACACGTTGCGCCGTCATCCCGCGGTGCTCGACGCCGCGGCGTTCGGCGTGCCGTCGGAGTTCTTCGGCGAAGAAGTCGTGGCCGCGGTGCGCACGCGGCCGGGCGTCGCGACGACCGCCGAAGAGCTGCGGGAGTTCGTCCGCTCGCACATCGCCGATCACAAGGTGCCGGCGCGGATCGAGTTCGTCGATGCGTTCCCGCTCACCGGCTCCGGCAAGGTGCAGAAGTTCAAGCTGCGGGAGCGGTTCACGGCGCCGGAAACACGCCGGTAGAATCGCGCCGGGCGCCCGCGGAGTCTCGCGGTGCAATCTTCGTCGACCTCTCGCATCCGTTTCGTCGCCGCTGCCGGCGCGGTGGTTCTCGTCGGCATCGCCGCGTTCCTCCTGCTCCGATCCAACTCGGGCTCCGGAGCTTCGCCCGTCGCCGCGACGACGAACGACGCCGCGGAGCCGCCCGCGAGCGCGCCGCGCGAGTTCGATTCGTCCGCGTCATCCGCGACGATCGAGGAGGTCGAGGCCGATACGGGTCCGATCGAGATCCCCGCGAGCGTGGCCGAACTGTCGAACCACGGCTTCCGTCGCGTCGAGTGGCACACCACGCGCGCGGATGACCATCGCCCCGTGCGGTGCTCGATCGAAGGACTCGACGCGGCGGGTCGGCAGGCGGCGGTCGTCTCGTTCACTTCCCGGTTCCGGCCCTCGGTCCTGAGCGAGGCGATGTCGGGCGGAATCGCGTTCGTCCCGCCGGACGCCGTGACGCTGCGCTTCCGCGCAATCGGCCAGTGGGACCTCGAGCCGGCGGATCTCGCCGTTCCCGCGGACGGCGCGCGACTCGACGTCGTCCTTCGCGTCGGCACGGGAATGGTCGCCGGCCGCGTCGTCGACGACGCGGGCATCCCGCTCCCGGGGATGGCGGTGCGACTCGACTCGCAGGTGCGCCGCACGACCGACGCGACCGGATCGTTCCGGTTCGCTCCGCTCGCCGACGGCTCCTACTCGATCGATGTCCGCGTCGACGCGCTCGCGCCGGGCTCGACGTCGGCCGAACACGTCGTGGTGAAGGACGGGCAACAGGATCACGCGATCACGCTCACCGTCGCCCACGGCGCGACGCTCTCGGGCCGCGTGGTCGCCGCGGAGGGCGGCGCCTTCGGGCGCGACGTCGTCACGGTCGCAGCGCTCGGCGCCGCGGAGGAGCGCGCGATCGAAGTGAAGCTGATGGCCGGTTCGGCGGTCCTGCGCGGACGGCTCGTCGATGCGGACGGCCACCCAGTGCCGTTCGCGACGCTGGTCGCCGCTCGCGCGGGAGCCGAGTCGGTCGTCACCGTTCACGCGGGCAGCGACGGCGAGTTCGAATTGACGCAGCTCGCGCCCGGGCGCTGGTCGGTCGATCTCGAGCCCGCGTATCGCGAGACGTTCAATTGGACGAGAACGACCGCGGCGCCGATCGAGCTCGAGAGCGGGTCGGTGAAGCAGGTCGAGCTGACCGTGCGGCACGGGCTCTTCCTGCGCGGCAGCGTCGACTCCGCGACGCGACGACGCGGCCTCGTGATCCGCATCACGGGAGACGACGGGACCCACGCGGAGAAATCGCTCGGCCGCGAAGGCGGCTTCGCGCTCGGCGCGCTCGCGGCCGGCGGCTACCTGCTCGAAGTGCTCGACCCCGCCGCCGAGAACCGTCCGCTCGTGCAAGAGCGCGTGATGGTCGACGATCGCGGCGAGAAAGTCCGCGTCAGCGTCCCGTAGGTCCGCGCGAGAAGTCGGCGACGATCGCGGAGGATCGCTCAGGTCCGCCCCGAGCGAGTGCCGAAACGTCTCTCGTGAGCGCCGCCCCCACGATCCTCACCAACGTCTCGACCGGCGCGACGCCCGCGCCCGACGCGCCCTCCGACTCGATCGCGCAGCACCAAGCGGCCGCCGCGCCGATCCCGCCGCGCCTCGGACGATTCACGATCCGCCGCGTGCTCGCGGTCGGCGGCATGGGAACGGTGTACGAGGCCGAGCAGGACGACCCGCGCCGCGTCGTCGCGTTGAAGACGTTGCGGCAGGGGATCACCTCGGAGTCGGCACTGCGTCGCTTCCGCGTCGAGGCCGAGATCCTCGCGCGCCTCCATCACCCTGGCATCGCGCAGATCTATGAAGCCGGGATGCTCGAGGAGCCGGGCACGGCGCAGCCGGTCCCCTACTTCGCGATGGAGCTGGTCGAGGGCGCGCGCGCGCTCGATCGCTACGTGTCCGACGCGAACCTCGCGTTCAAGGCGCGCGTGCGCACGTTCCTCCGCGTATGCGACGCGGTCCAGTACGGCCACGAGCGCGGCGTCATCCACCGCGACCTGAAGCCGGGCAACATCCTCGTCGATTCGAACGGGCACCCGAAGCTGATCGACTACGGCATCGCCGCCGCGCGCGACCGCGAGGCGACCGACCTCACGCTGATCGCCGATCAAGGACTGCTGGTCGGCACGCTGCTCTACCTGTCGCCCGAACAGTTGCTGTCGAAGAGCGTGGCGCCCGACGTGCGCGGCGACGTCTACGCGCTCGGCATCTGCCTCTACGAGGTGCTCACCGGGTACCAGCCGTTCGACCTCACCGACATGACGCTGCCGGACGCGGTGCGCCGGCTGGTCGAGGACGAGCCGAACGGCCCGCGCCGCGTGTGCCCGAAGCTCCCGCGCGAGCTCGAGTGGATCGTGCTGCGCGCGCTCGAGAAGAACCCGACCGAGCGGTATCCGTCGGTCCACCACCTGCGCGACGATCTCGCGCGCTACCTCGACGGCAAACCGCTCGAGGCCGCGCCGCACAGCCCCGTCTATCGCACGCGGAAGTTCTTCGCGCGGCACACCGCCGCGGGCAGCTTCCTGATCGCTCTCGTCCTCGGACTGATCGCGACGCTGACCGCGACGTGGATCGGACTCGCACGCGAGTCGGAGCTGCGCGCGCGCGCCGACGCCGACCGCGCGGCCGCCGTGCGTCTCTCGGAGCGCGCGGTCTCGGTGACGCAGTTCTTCTGCGACCTGTTCGGGGCGAACGATATCGATGCGGGAACCGGATCACCCGACGAGCGACTGAGCGACGTCTTCGACCGCGCGTCGCGTCTCATGGAGTCGACCAAGCGGGCGCCGTCGTTGAAGCTCGAGCTCTACACGCGGCTCGGGAAAAGCGCGGCCGCGGCGGGGCTCGACGAACGGGCGGCGGAGTTCCAACGTGCCGCGATCCAACTCGCGAGCGCTCTCAACGGCGAACGCAGCCCGGCCGCGCAGGCGTTGCGGGAAGAGTTGTCGCGAACGGAGCAGCGGATCGAGCAAAGACGCGGGCGGCCACCGTGACCGATTTGGAGGGACTGTCAATGCGAGGAACTGTCGTTCAAGCCTTGGTCAGGATCGTGGGAGGGGGACTCCCGTTTGGACAGCCGCAGTGACCACCCGCAGTCAATAACTTCTCGTTCCCTGTGCCATACCCTGCAAGAAATCGAACGAGGCGATTGGACGCGGACTCCCGAGCTTCCCGAGCACCGGCACTCCCGAGACAGTCAGGCCGGACACGATGCAGGACCGTCGATGCGACACAGTCCGTTCACCACCACCAATCTTCTCGCGGTTCGTTGTAGGGCTCGAGAACGTCGAATCAACTGAATCCTCCCCGCCATCGCGCACGGTCCAGCGCGGGGATTCCGGCCTCGGATTCGACGAGGCACGATCGCGTGCGCGCGACGACTCCCATCAACGCGGCGACGTTCGGCGAGTCACACCGCCCCATCGGTTTTTCTAGGATCGCGCGCTCTCCCGATCGGAGGGCTCGATGGCGGTCGCGCCGCGACGTTGGTCCGTGCTCGTTCTTGCGCTCGCGTTCGTCGTCGCGGGTCTCTTCGTCTGGCGGTTCGCGTTCCGCTCCGCGGATCCCGGGCGGTTGCGCGAGCTGTTGAATCGCGGCCTCGGCCAGGTGCAGGACGCGCAGTGGCTCGAGGCCGAGAAAACGTTCGTCGAGGCGACGCGCGTCGATGCGCAGGACGCGACCGCCGCGTTCGGCGCCGCGGTCACCACGCTGCGCGGCTCGCGCGACGCCGCCGCCGCGCTCGCGCGGTTCGAGGCGTACCGCAAGCTCGAGCCCGACACGGCGATCGGCCTGTTCGGCAGCGCCGTCGCACTGCGCCGCGCGGAGCGCTTCGAGGAAGCGGTCGACCTCCTGCAGAGAGCGGCGAAGCTCGCGCCCGACGACGCGGACATCGCCTACTTCACCGGCGACTCGCTGCACCAGATCGGCCGCGATCCGGAAGCGCTCGCGTGGTTCGAGAAAGCGCTCGCCGCCGACGCGACCGACATCGGCGCGCTCCACAACATCGCGCAGCTCGTGCGCCGCACCGATCCCGCGCGCAGCACGCAGCTCCTCGACCGCGCGAAGGAGCTGAAGCGCACCGGCCTCGCCGAACTGCACACGCAGAGCGATGAATGGTGCCGCGCGTTCGACCGCCGCCTCGAGGTAGTGCCGCGCACGCCGCCCGCGGAGGCGCCGCCGCTCGCGGTGAGTTGGCGCACGCTCGACGTCGGATTGCCGACGGGCGGCGCGACGACGTTCGCCATCGCCGATTTCGACGCGGACTGCGATCTCGACGTCGCAGCGATGGGCGCCGGGATGTTCAAGAACGACGCCGGCAAGTTCGCGCGCGTCGAGTGCGAGCCATTGAACGGTCGATCGTCGGAGATCCGCGCCGGCGACTTCGACAACGACGGACTTCCCGATCTCGCGGCCAACGAGACCGGCATCGCGAAGAACAACGGCAACCTGGCGTTCGCGGCCGTCGCAGGCAGCCCGTCCGCCGGCGCCGGCGCACCGTTCCTGGTTTGCGACTTCGACCACGACGGCGACCTCGACCTAGTGACGAGCCGTTCCGGCCAAGGCGACGGCGCGCCGCAGCTGCTGCGCGTGTTCCGCAATGATCTCCCCCCGATCTATGACATCGAAGGGCGGAAGGATCCGAACGCGGCAGCCGGACAGATCAAGTTCACCGATCTCTCGAACGAACTGCGATTCAGCGTCGGCGGAACGAACATCGCGTTCGGCGACGTGCAGAACGACAACGCGACCGATCTGCTCACGCTCGGCAACGGAGCCCCGTCCTTGTTGCTCGGCGCGCGCGGCGGCACGTTCCGCATTGCGGACTCCGCCGGCTACGGACTCTCCAAACTCACCGCGAGTCACGTCGAACTCGCCGACGTCGACGCCGACGGCTGGGACGACATCGTCGCGTCGCGTCCGGACGACGGCTCGCTGTATGTCGCACGCAATCGTGGCGACGGGACGTTCGACGCCGCGCAGGACGTCGCGGGCGCGAAGCCGACGGCGGGCGCGTTCGTGCTCGCGGACGTCGACAACGACGGCGACCTCGACGTCGTGTTCGGCGACGGCGCGCACGGCAGGACGCTCGAGAACGTCGGACCGGGAACGCTCCGCTCGGCGAGCGGCGCAGAGATCGCGATGAAGGCCGAGGTTCGCTCGATCGACGCCGCCGACATCGACGGCGACGGTACGACGGAGATCCTCGCGCTCGAATCGACCGGCGGCATCGAGGCGTTCGCATCGGGAATCGCCGCCGCCGCGGCCCATCCGCCGCTGCGCCTCTCGTTCGAAGGGCATCGCTCGAACCGCCAGGCGATCGGCTGCAAGGTCGAAGTGCGCGCCGGCTCGTTCTACGCGAAGCGCACGATCCATCGCGCGCCGCTCGACATCGCCGTCGGCGATCGGACGCATCTCGACTCGCTCTCGGTCTTGTGGTCGAACGGCGTGCGGCAGGTGTACTGGGACGTCACGCCCGGCGACCCGTCGTGGACGCCGAAGTTCGATCGCATGCCGCAGCAGTACCGCGAGATCGAACCGGCTCCGTGCGGGCCGCGCGGATACCTCATCCGTCAGATCGTGCGACGCGAAGGCAGTTGCCCGCTCGTGTTCGCGTGGAACGGCGAACGCTTCGCCTACGTGAACGACTTCCTGTGCTCCTCGCCGCTCGGCCTCGACCTCGGCGGCGGCCACTTCGCGCAGCCGAACCCCGACGACTGGATCCGCATCGCGCCGCAGCAGCTCGTGCCGAAGGACGGCAAGCTCGAGATCCGGCTGACGGAGGAGCTGCGCGAGGTCACCTACCTCGACTCGGTGCAGCTCGTCGCGGTCGATCACGCGAGCGACGCATCGATGTACCTGAACTCGACGTTCACCTTCCCGCCGGCGCCACCGCTTCAGATCCACGCGGTGAAGGACGCGCGGCCGGTCGCGGGCGCCGTCGACCAGCACGGCGCGGACGTCACCGAGCGGCTCGCGAAGGTCGACCGCAAGTACGTCGACACCTTCAAGCGCTGCCGCGGCCCGATGCAGGGGATGGCGGAGCCGCACACGCTGACGCTCGATCTCGGCGACGTGAAGAGCGCGAAGCGGATCCGCCTGTTCGCGGACGGCTGGTTCTACTGGACCGATTCGTCGGTGAACGACGCGCTCGCGCAGGACACGGGCTGGGAGTTCACGCCGCCGCTGATCGACGTCGGCGACGGCCACGGCGGGTGGAAGTCGGCGGGCGTGCTCGGCATCCCCGCGGGCGACGCGAAGACGGTGTGCGTCGACCTGACCGACGCGCTCGACAAGTCCGACCCGCGCGTGCGGCTCACGACGAACCTGCAGATCTACTTCGACCGCATCTTCGTCGCGCTCGACGACGACCCGGACGCGATCGCGCGCACGACGCACGAGCTGCCGCCGATCTCCGCGACGCTCCACTACCGCGGCTACAGCGCACGTCCGTTCCCCGACGGCAAGGAGCCGTTCGTCTACGACTACGAGCACCTCGTCCCCGACGCGACCGGCTACCCGATCGAGTACAGCCGCTTCGCCGGCGCCTTCACGCGCTACGGCGACGTGATGCCGCTCGTGACCGCGACCGACGACATGAGCGTGATCATGGACAACGGCGATGAGATCGCGCTGTCGTTCGACGCGACGAAGCTGCCGCCGCTTGCACCGGGGATGACGCGCACGTGGCTGCTGCACTCGATCGGTTGGGCGAAGGACGGCGACTTCCACACGCTGACGTCCGACACCGTGATGCCGCTGCCGTTCGCGGCGATGACGAAGTATCCGTACGGCCAGGACGGCTCCGGCGAGAAGTTCCCGGACGACGAAGCGCATCGACGCTGGCAAGCCGAGTGGAACACGCGACTGCAGACCGCGTCGCCGCTGGTCGACGCGCCGCGTCGCGCGCCACCGCCGATGCCGTCCGAATGTGATCCGGCCGATCGCATGACGTTCACCGACGTGACGACCGCCGCGGGCATCGATTTCCACCACTCGCAAGGCAGTGTGCTCGTCAACCTCGAGGACACGATGGGCGCCGGCTGTGCGTTCGGCGACTTCGACGGCGACGGCGACGACGACCTCTACTTCGTGCAGGGCACCGGACCGACGAGCCGGTTCGCGCCGGGCGGCGCGGGCGACGTCGGCGACGCGCGCTTCCTCGGCAAGCTGTACCGCAACGACGGCGGCTGCCGGTTCACCGACGTCACCGCAGCGGCGGGCCTCCTGCGCGAGGGCTTCGGGATGGGCGCGCTGTTCGCCGACCTCGACAACGACGGCGACGAAGATCTCTACGTCACGAACCTCGGCGGCAACGTGCTGTGGCGGAACGACGGCGGCCGGTTCACCGACGTCACGGCACAGGCGGGCGTCGCGGGCGGCGGCTTCGGCTCCGGCATCGCGGCCGGCGACTTCGACAAGGACGGCGATCTCGACCTGTGCGTCGGCCAGTACGTCGAGATCGATCCCAAAAAACGCCCGCAGGAATCGCCCGGCTTCGCGCGCGGCTTCGTGCGCGACGATCCGCCGTCCGTGCTGCCGTACGTCTACCCCGCGCAGCGCAAGTTCCTGTTCCAGAACGACGGCGGGCTGCGGTTCACCGACGTCGCGGAGAGCGCGGGCGTCGCGAACGCGGAGGGCAAGACGCTCGGCATCCTCTTCGTCGACTTCGACGAGGACGGTTGGCCCGACCTCTACTTCGCGAACGACGTCACCCCGAATGCGATGTTCCGCAACCGCGGCAACGGCACGTTCGAGGACCTCTCGTTCGACCTCGGCCTCGACGATCCGCGCGGCGGGATGGGCGTCGCCGCGATCGACATCGACGACGATCAGGACCTCGATCTCCTCACCACCTACTGGCAGACCGAGCCGGACGCCCTGTACCGCAACAACGTCGTGCGGCACTCGAGCAGGAAGTCGCGCGTCCCCGCGTTCACCGACGTCGGCGATCTGGTCGGCATCGCGAAGCCGTCGATCGGCGTCGTCGGTTGGGGGCTCGACGCGTCCGACTTCGACTGCGACGGCGCGCTCGACCTCGCGATCGTGAACGGATACACGAGCCCCGACTACGAGACCACCGACCTCTGCCTGCCGCAGCCCGGCCTCCTCTTCTTCGGCCGCCGCGACCCCGAGCACCTGACGCGCTTCGAGCTCGCCGCGGGATCGGCGCACGGCGGGTTCTTCGGCCGCGCGTTGAACGGACGCGGCGTCGCACCGGCGGACATCGACGGCGACGGAGACGTCGACCTCGCGATCACGCAGAACAACGGCGTCGCGACGCTCCTGCGCAACGACGGCGGCAACGCAAAGAACTGGCTCGAGGTGTCGCTGACCGGGACCGCGAGCCCGAGAGATGCCGCGGGCGCTCGCGTCGAAGTGAAGATCGGCGACCGCGTGCTGACGCGCACGCTGTCGATCGGGTCGAGCTACCTCTCGTGCGCGAGCAAGACGCTGCACTTCGGCCTCGGCGATCGCGAGCGATACGACGCGCTCACGATCCACTGGCCGAGCGGCGGCACCACCGCGTTGACGGGAGGCGCCGCGCGCGCGCGGCTGCGCATCGTCGAGTCGAACGCGAAGTAGCGCGGTTCATGCGAGTGCTCTCGCGGTAGCGCGCGACGAGCGACGTCGGAAGACCTTCAGCGCTTCGAGGACCACGAGGGGGACCGCTCCCGCGGCGAAGAGCCACGAGCACTCGCGGAGCGTCATGTCCGGGAGCGCCAAGAGCGACCCGAGGAAACCGACGTGCGGCGCCGCCAGCTGGAACGCGACCGACGCCAGCACGACGGCGGTCAGGCGAAGGTTCGTCGTGAGCCCGACGTTCCAAGCAGCACGCGTCTCGCTGCGAGCACCGAACGATCGCAACAGCTCGGCGATCACGAGCACCGTGAACGCATGCGCGCGCGCCGTGACCTCGGATTCGACTCGCAGCGCCGCGACGTAGGCGACGAACGCGATGGACGCCGTCAGCAAGCCGGTCAGCGCCATCGCGCTCAGGAACCCACGATCGGTCATCTCCTCGGCGCGGCTCCGCGGTCGGCGCTTCATCACGTCGGGATCGGGCGGGTCGGTCGCGAGGCAGAGCGCCGGAAGCCCGTCCGTCACGAGGTTGATCCACAACAGCTGGAGCGGAGTGAGAGGGATCGGCAACCCGGCGGTAATGCATGCGGTCATGAAGAGCAGCTCACCGCAGTTGCCGGCGAGGAGGTACTGCAGGGTCTTCCGGATGTTCGCGTAGATGCCGCGCCCCTCTTCCACCGCGGCGACGATCGAAGCGAAGTCGTCGTCCGTCACGACCATGTCGGCGGCACCCTTCGCGACCTCGGTCCCCGTCCGCCCCATCGCGATCCCGATGTCCGCGCCGCGGATCGCCGGCGCGTCGTTCACGCCGTCGCCCGTCATCGCGACGACATCGCCGCGCGCTTGATAGGCGCGAACGATCCGCAGCTTGTGTTCCGGCGAGACGCGCGCGAAGACCACGGTCTCAGCCGCGAGCTTCGTGAGCTCTTCATCGCTCGTGCGGTCGATCTCGGGGCCGGTGATCGCTCGAACGCCCGCCGGCCCCGGAGTGCCGAGGCCGATCTCGCGCGCGATCGTGATCGCGGTCTTCGGGTGGTCGCCGGTGATCATCGTGACGTGGATGCCGGCCTCACGCGCGCGCGCCACTGCCGCGCGCGCTTCGGGTTTCGGCGGATCTTGCATCCCGGCGAGTCCGGCGAACACGAGGTCGCGCTCGACCCGCTCCGCGTCGACGACCTCCATGCCAGCGGGGAGATCGCGCCACGCGCCGGCAAGGATCCGCAGCCCCCGGTCCGACATCGCGCGGAGCGCCTCTTCGATCCGCTCGCGGTCGCTCGGAGTGATCGGCCGGACTGCATCGCCGGGACCGAAGACGGACGCACAACGGTCGATCAGGTGGTCGGGCGCGCCCTTCACCAGCGCGCGACGGCCGGAGCCGCACTGACGCACCATCGTCATTCGCTTGCGCGTCGGATCGAACGGCAGCTCGGCGATCCGCGGCATCGCGCGATCGATCGACGCGACGGTGACTCCTCCTTTCGCCGCGGCCGCGAGGAGCGCGGCTTCGGTCGGATCGCCGACCGCTTCCCATGTCCCGCGCTCCTGACGCAACACGGCGCCGTTGCACCCCGCGATGACGGTGAGCAGTTCGGCCAACCCTCCGCGGCCGACCGGTCCATCGCCGCCCGGTCGGATCGCCCCGACGGGCGCGTACCCTTCGCCGTCGACGTCGAAGCGCGAGGCGATCGTCCACAACTCGCGCACGGTCATGGTGCCGACCGTGAGCGTGCCGGTCTTGTCCGAACAGATCACGCTCGCCTGCCCGAGCGTCTCGACCGCGTGCAGACGCCGCACGAGGGCACGTCGCGTCGCCATCCTCTGCACACCGACGGCGAGAGCGATCGTCACGACCGACGGCAATCCCTCGGGAACGGCGGCGACCGCGAGGCCGATGGATGTGAACAGGACGTCGAGAAATGGCAGGCCGCGAACGATGCCGACGAAGAACAGGAGCGCGACGATCGCGAGCGCCGCGACCACGAGCAGGCGTCCGACGGCGGCGAGCCGGCGCTCGAGCGGTGTCTCCCCCGTGCGTCGGACTTTCCCGAGGAGCGCGGCAATGCGCCCCATCTCCGTCCGCATCCCGGTCGCGGTCACGACCGCGCTCGCGCGTCCCGAAGTCACGGCCGTGCCGAGAAAGACGAGATTGACGCGCTCCGCAAGCGGCGTGTCGTCCGCGAGAACGACGTCGACGTTCTTCGCCACGGGCGCCGCTTCGCCGGTGAGCGCGGCCTCGCCGCAATGGAGTCCGCTCGCTGCCAGGAGGCGCGCGTCCGCCGACATGACGTCGCCCGCTTCGATCTCGATCACGTCACCCGGCACGACGTCGGCCGCCGTGATCACGCACGAGGCTCCGTCTCGCCGCACGCGCGCGCGAGGGGCGGTGAGGTCGCGGAGCGCCGCGAGCGCGCGTTCGGCAGAGTATTCCTGGCGGAATCCGAACGCCGCGTTCAGCACGACGATCGAGAGGATCGCGGCCCCGTCGACCCACGCGCGGGTCACGAACGAGAGCGCCGCGGCGCCGATCAGGATCGAGACGACGAGGCTGCGAAACTGGCGAGCGAGGATCCGCCACGCGTCGACGTCATCGCCGCGCTCGATGACGTTCTTTCCGTGCCGCTCGCGCCGCGCATCGACTTCGGCGGAAGTCAGTCCATCGCGCGTCGCGCGCACGCTGGAGAGTGCCGCATCGGGCGAGAGCGCGTGAGCAGGGCGACCGGAGTTCATGCCGTCGATCGGTCGGAGCCGCCGAGATCGACCCGCTGGCCGAACTCCGGGATCGTCGCGCGCCAGCCGAGCAAATCCTTCAAGTGTCGGCGCATCCCGTCCGCCTCCTCGGGCTCTCCGTGCACGAGGAACACGCGCTGCGGCGCTCGCGGCGTCGCGCGCAACCACTCGATCATCTCGACGAAATCGGCGTGCCCGGAGAGCGCGTCGACGTGCACCACCTCCGCGCGCACCGGCACGTACGCGCCGTGGATCTTCAATTCGTCCGCGCCGGAGAACAGAAGGTGCCCGCGCGTGCCGGCCGCCTGGTGACCGACCAGGAGCACCGCGTTCTTCGCGTGCGGCAAGCACGCCGCAAGGTGATGGAGAACCCTGCCGCCGGTCGCCATGCCGCTCGCGGAGACCACGATCTTCGGCGCCGGCACGTTCGCGATCGCCTTCGACTGATCGACGCTCTCGGTGAACGTCGCCACGGAGCACATCCTCGCGGTCTGCTCGTCGGTCAGGCGCCCTTGGTCCTTGAACCAGCGCGCGACGTCCGTGGCTCGGCTCGCCATCGGGCTGTCGAGGAAGATCGGCATCGACGGAATTCGCCCTTGGTGTCGCAGCTCGGCGAGAAGATGCAAGACCGCCTGAGCGCGCCCGACCGCGAACGCGGGGATCACCAGCGTGCCGCCGCGGGACGCGATGCGGCCGACGACGTCCGCCAGCACGACGCTCGCGTCTTGCTCGCGGTGGCGGCGGCTGCCGTAGGTCGACTCCAGGACGAGCACGTCGCACGGATGCAGCGGTTCCGGCGGACGCATCAGCGGATCATGCGGACGCCCGACGTCGCCGCTGAAGCCGATGGTGCACGCGCCGTTCGACAGCGTCACGCACGCGGATCCCGGCAGGTGACCGTTCGCGCGAAACCTCGCACGAAGTCCGGCGAGCGGCACGAACTCGGCGTCGAAGTCGATCGGACGGAACTGGACGAGCGATCGCTTGGCGTCCTCTTCGGTGAACAGCGGCAGTGCGGGTCGATGGCGCGAGGTGCCGTGGCGATTCGCGTACGCGGCCTCTTCCTCGTGAATCCGGCCGCTGTCCGGCAGCAGCAGCCTGCACAGCTCGGCCGTCGCGGCCGTGCAGAAGATCGGTCCCGCGAAGCCGTCGCGGACCAGCACGGGCAAGAGGCCGCTGTGATCGAGGTGCGCGTGCGTCAGCAGTACCGCGGACAATCGCGCGGGGTCGAGCGGCGGGGTTTCCCGATTCCGTTCACGCAGCCGCTTGATGCCCTGGAACAGTCCGCAGTCGACCAGCACGGCGCCGGCGTCCGACTCGACGAGGAATCGCGATCCGGTGACGGTTTGGGTCGCGCCGAGGAACGTCAGCCGCATTTCAATGCTCACTCCGGCGCCTGCGACTTCGGGCGCGCGAAGCTCAAAGCACGCCGCGCGCCGCGCGACTACGGCAGGATGATCTCGAACTGCACCGCGTTCGACGCGGCGAACGGGCCGTTCGGCGGGCCGGGGTCGCTGACCCACGCTTGGGCGAAGAACGTCGCGCCGCCGGGGATGTGCGTCGACGCCGAGACGAACGCCGCCACCTGCGCCCCTCCTGCCGCGTTCGTCGCGATCGGGATCGTCACCGTCGTGTTGGGCACGAGAATGCCCCCGTAAAGCGGAGCGAACAGCATGTTCGGCGCGAAGAAGATGACGCCGGTCTTGTTGCTCGGCGCCGAAGCGAGGTCGAGCTTGAAGAGGTTGAAGAACGTGTCGTAGCTCGCGGTGAGCGACGGGTTGCCGTTCGCGCCGCCCATCGAGAAGCCGAGGTTCACGTTGCTCGCGAAGCCCTCGAACAGCCCGAGGCATCCCGCGGTCGTGAGGGCGCGCATGTCGGCGACGGACTGCGGGTGGAAGAACGTCGTCTCGTTCAGCATCCCGGCTCCGCAGAGATGGCAGTAGCTCATGATCGAGCCCTGCGTGGTGCAGACCTGCTGCGTCTGGCACTGGCCGAAGTAGCCGGCGGGAGCGCACTGGTCGGCGGGCGGGCAATAGTCGTGCGTGTGCGGCGCGCCGAAGTTGTGACCGAGCTCGTGCGCGACGACGATGAAGTCCCAGTTGAGCGCGCCGACGGACACGGGGAACGGCGTGTTGCCGCCGATGTTGCCGCACACCGCGAAGCCGTAGGTCGGATCGCACAAGCCCGGCAGCCACGCGACGCCGCCGCCGAGGCCCGCGCCCGAGACGAAGCAGTAATCGTTCGCGGCCACCGGCGCGTGCCCGCCGCTCCATGCCGCCTGGAACTCGCCGAGCAGGCCGCCGGCGCCGCTGCCGTTCTCCTGCGACACCCACTGGTCGGGACCGGTGTGCAGTCCGATGTAGGGGTAGGTGAGGATCACGCCGACCTGCTCGCGGTAGCGGTACGAGACCGCGCCGAGGAGCTGCGCGAGGTAGCTCTGCGCGGCCGCGAGATCGTTGAAGAGGTTGTAGTACTGCGTGTCCGTCTCGATGCCGATGCGCGCCGAGTAGATCGGCACCACCGTCGTCGACGCGATCGAAGTCGACGCGGGGCGCGCGATCGGCAGCGTGATCGGGTGGTTCGGGTTCGGCAGCGCGTGGCACCAGTCGGGGATCGTCGCGCTCGCAGGCGGCACGACCTGATCGCTGTTGATGATCGTCGACGTCGTCGCGGCCCAGTCGCCGTTCGGTCCCGGCGCCGCGAGCACCTGGAACAGCACGCCGGCCGTGCGAATGAACCCGCGCGAGCCGCTCGCGGAGAAGCCGAGGTAGACGGCCGAGTCGGGGTCGTTCGTCACGTGGCCCGCCCACAGCGTGACCTGCGGCGCCGCGCTCGGCGCCTGCGGGACGCCGTCGACGTCGACGCGACCGCCCGCGTCGGCGATCGTGACGCGCGCGAGGTCGAGCTCCGCGCTCGCTCCGAGCGGGAGCGGAACGCCCGTGAGCGTGACGCGCGTCAGCTTCGCGAGGTCCGCGAGCGCGGCGGCGTCCGGCGCGAGCTCGACGCCGAACTTGCCGTGATCCGCGACGACGTTCATCGGGAACGGCCGCGTCGCGACACCGGGAACTCCGGCGAACACGGAACTCGCGAGCAAGCAAGGGACGGAGAGAGCGGCGAGGCGCCGCGTGACGGGTCGGGACATTGGCAGGGCCTCCGGGTGCGGACCGACGAGAGTGTAAGTCGACTTAGCGCCGGTCAGGAGCCGCGTAACGAATCACATTAGCAGGAGCGCCGCGCTCGAGGATCTCCTCCGCCGCCGCGATCAGCGGGTCGACTCTCGCGACGAGCGACTTCGCGTCGTACGGCACGAGGCGGTGCGGCGCGACGCCGACGCCCTCGATGTCCGCTCCCGAGTCGACCCCGACGCGATGCGACTTCACGACGAAGCGCACGGAGAACAGCCCGCTCGGCACAGCGATCGTCTCCTTGCTCCCGGACATCCCCGCGGTCGCGCTCGGTCCGATGACGAACGCGCGCCCGGTCTCCTTGAGCATCCCGCAGATCGTCTCGGCCGCCGAACGCGTGCCCGCATCGACGATCACGACGACCGGCCCGTCGAAGTGCCGGCCCGCGTCCGCGCCTTTGCGGCCGGCGAACGTCTCCCCCGCGCGGAGGAATCTCGAGAACACCGCGTCGTGGTCCGTGCCGCCGCCGCCGTTCGCGCGCAGGTCGAGCGCGAGCCCTTTGACGCCATCGAGCTTCGCAAGCAGCTCGTCGAGTTGGGACGGCAGATCCTGCGGGACGTCGCGCAGGTGGATCCAGCCGAAGCCCTTCGCGCTCTTGCCGCACCGTTGCCGGCCGAGCGCCACCGCGTCCTTCGGCGGGAAGACCGGGCCGATCGGCACGCCGTTGCCGCCGCCTTTCGCGCAGACGAGCGACCGCTTCATCACGTCGCCGTTCGGCGCGACGCATTCGACCTCGAAGCGCGTGCCGGGCGGACCCGCGAGTCCGAGGTGCGCCGCGGCATAGATCGCGGCTTGCTGCGTCGAGAAGCCTTCGGTGACCGCGAGCGCTTCGGCGCGCTCCGCGAGCCACTTCGCCGTCGGCTTGCCGTCGATTTTCCGCACGATCGATCCCGCGACGAGTCCCGCGTCCGCCGCCGGCCCGTAGCAATCCGCGATGAGATCGGGCGCACGCGGCCCGGCACCGGGCGCGATCGAGAGGCCGATGCCCTTCGGCTCCGGCGGCCGCCGATCGGGCGGGATCTCGACCTTCGACTCGAGGATCTCCGCGTGACCGTCCTTCAAGCACGCGATCAGTCGCTCGCACATCAGCACGTGGTCGACGTCGTCCTTCACCTTCGCCGACTCTGCGGTGAAGCGCGTGCGCACCGCTTTCCAATCGACGCCTTTCGCGGCGAAGAAATGGCCGGCGCCGGCC
>CAZBOK010000045.1:0-5737 GCA_964493525.1 uncultured Phycisphaeraceae bacterium
GGCGGACGGCGCGGCGGTGGCGGTGGCGGTGGCGGCGGCGGGACCGAGCTGAAGAAGTTCGACTTCGACGAGAAAAAGGCCGAGACGCTGCTCTCCGGCGTCGGCGGCTTCGAGGTCTCCGCGGACGGTGACTCGCTGCTCGTCCAGCAGGGCGGCCAGTGGAAGATCACGAACGCTTCGGGCAAGGACGACAAGACGCTCGCGATCGATTCGGTGCGCGTGCGCGTCGACCCGACGGTCGAGTGGCCGCAGACGCTGCGCGAGGTCTGGCGCATCGAGCGCGACTACTTCTACGACCCGAACATGCACGGCGTGGATTGGCCGAAGATGTGGGACCGCTGGTCGAAGTTCCTCCCCCACGTCCGCCACCGCGACGACCTGAACCTCGTCATCGGCGAGATGATTGGCGAACTGTGCTGCGGCCACGAGTACGTGTCCGGCGGCGAGAGCCCCGACCCGCCGCAGGGCGTGTCGGTCGGCCTGCTCGGCTGCGACGTCAAGGTCGCGCAGAACCGCTTCCAGCTCACGAAGCTCTACCGCGGCCAGAACTGGAACCCGGGCCTGCGCGCGCCGCTGCTCGAGCCGGGCGTCGACGCCCGCGTCGGCGACTTCGTCATCCGCGTCGAAGGACGCGAGCTGACCGCCGACCAGAACTTCTTCCGCGCGTTCGAGAACACGGCCGGCCGACAGATCGAGATCGAGCTGTCGCAGAACGCCGACGGCAGCGACTCGCGCAAGGTGAAGGTCGTTCCGATCGGCAGCGACTTCCAGCTGCGCCGGCTCGCCTGGGTTGAGGAATGCCGGAAGCGCGTCGACGACCTCTCCGGCGGACGCCTCGCCTACCTCTACATGCCGAACACCGCCGACGCGGGCGAGGCCGCGTTCGACCGCGACTTCTACAGCCAGCTCGACAAGGAAGGCGTGATCGTCGACGAGCGCTTCAACGGCGGCGGCAAGGTCGCGGACTACGTCATCGACGTCCTGTCCCGCACCACGCGCGCGCGCTGGATGAACCGCGAGGCCTGGGTCGGCCGCACGCCGTTCGCGATGATCGAGGGCCCGAAGGTGATGATCATCAACGAGCGCGCCGGCTCCGGCGGCGACTGCATGCCGTGGATGTTCCAGAACGCGAAGGTCGGCACGCTGGTCGGCACGCGCACCTGGGGCGGACTCGTCGGCATCTCCGGCTACCCGCCGCTGATGGACGGCGGCTCGGTCACCGCGGCGAGCTTCGGCGTGATGGATCCGAACGGCGAGTGGGCTGTCGAGAACGAAGGCGTGACGCCGGACGTCACCGTCGTCGAGTACCCGAAGGACATCATGGCAGGGCGAGATCCGCAGCTCGAAAAGGCCGTCGAGGTCGCGATGGCGGAGTTGGCGAAGCGCCCGAAGAAGTCGCCGCCGACGTATCACCCGCCGAAGGCGCGCTGAACTCGCGCGCGATTTCCGATGCTCCGCGCGCCGCCCTCCGCTCACCGCGCGTGAACGGAGGGCGGCGTTCGTTGCAGAACGGGCGCGTGAAACTCGAGTGCTCGTCCATCTCGACCAAAGACCGCGTCGCGCTGCGGGAGGTCGGCATGCGCGCATCGGCGCCGTGACCGACAACGATCTGAAGCACGACAGAGAAAACGCGTTTGGAAACCGTCCCATGGGCTCAGTCGGCCGAACGGAAACGGGGCGATGCGAAGGCGGAGATCGGCGCGTTGCCGATCGAAGGGGCATCGACCGGGGCGGGAAGAGACGCCGAAGGGGAGCGTGCGGCCCTTCGTGAAGCACGGTGTCGGTTCTCTTGCGCGCAGGACTCACGCGAAAGTCCTGCGGACGGAACCGTCGGCTCCAGGTCTCTCGGTGCTGATCGCGCCTGCCGGCCTCCCATCGCTCGCGCGAGCGAACGATCGGACCGCGGTGCGGGTCAGTCCTCCGCGAGAACTCCCACGCCCTCGCGCGCGGCAAGACCGCGCAGCGCGAGCGCGGCCGCGGCGACGGTGGTCAACAGCGCGATCCCCACGCCCTGAGCCATCTCCTTCACGGGCCACACGTGCTCGAAGACGAAGCCCGAGAACTCACGGAACACGAAGTTCGCCGGGATGAAGAACGCGTTCCCGATGATCAACCCGACGATCGTCGCGGCGACCGCGAGCAGCAGCACCTCGAACATCACCGTCTTGCGCCGCGCGCGCGCGTCCATGCCAAGTGCCTCGAGCAGCGCGAGCTCGCGCCCGCGGTTCAGCACCGACAACGTCACTGTCACGAGGATGCCGAGCGCGCCGATCACGAGCGCGAGCACGAGCTGCACGAACGACAGGCTCTTCAGGTCGTCGATGAACAGGAGCAGCCGCGGGATGTACGCCTCGCGCGGAGTCACCCCGAGGAAGTCGTACTCGGCCGGGAGCACGTCGCGCACGGCGTCGGCGATCGCTGCGCGATCGACGCCCGGCTTCAACTGCAGCTCCGCGAAGTCGACCCGATCGTCGTCGTACAGGCGGCGGTAGAGCGACAGGTCGACGAACACCGCGCCGCCCGGGTTGTGGTAGTCGCGCACGATGCCGGCGATCGGCAACGACTTCACGCCGCCCGGGACGGGAAGATCGAGGAGGTCGCCCACCGCGAGACCGGTGCGCCACGCGAGGTTCTCCGCGATGAACACCGCCTCGCCCGCCGTCACGCGACGGAAGACGTCGTCCTCGTCGCCCGCCATGAACCGGTAGGTCGCGCGGCCGCGCGTCGCGGCGAGGTCGAGCGCGACGATGAGCGTGAACTTGCCGGCGAACTGCACCGACCGGAACCGCAGGCGGAACGTCCCTTCGACTCCCGGCAGCCGCCGCGCCGCCGCGACCGCGTCCTCGCGGAACGGGAATGCCGCGCCGGGATTCTGCATGTCGCCGCTGACGATCACGTCGCCGGGGATCGAGCGCTCGAGCCAGCCGCGCAGCGTCTCCTCCATCCCGCGCGTGTACGCGCCGTGCCCGATCACGAGCCCGAGCGACAGCGCGAACGCGGTGATCGTGAGCGCCGTGCGCGCCGGGTGCTCGCGGAGCGCGTCGAGCGCGAGCCAGAGCGGCGGCCGCGTCCGCGCGAACGCGAGCTTGCGCAGCGGCAGCGCCGCGTAGATCACCGCGGCCGGCGCCGTGAGCGCGATCGACGTCGGGATCAACAGCGTGAGCAGGTGCCCGAGGATCCCGGCGAGGAACGACGGCTCGGTCGCGGCGAGGATCCCGGCGACGACGATCAGCGCGACGCCGCACTTGCCGACGCGCAGGATCACGCGACGCCGCGTCGCGGTGAACAGTCCGGGCGCGAGGATCTCGAGCGGCCGCTTCCTCGCGAGCGGGATGACCGCGAGGCCGGACGCGAGCAACGCGGCTCCGAACGCGAGGATCGCGGCCTGCGCGATCAGCCAGGCGGGGACGTGCGGATCGTCGAGCGGCGGCACGCGGAAGTGCAGCGTGTTCACGACGTCGGCCGTCATGCCGAGCGACGCGCTGGCGAGCAGCCGTCCGAGCACGAGGCCGAGCGCGAGGCCGAGCGCGCCGAGGACGGCAGACTCGCCGGTGATCAGGCATACGAGCTGCGTGCGCGTCATCCCGATCGACCGCCACATGCCCGCGTCCTTCGTGCGCTCCGCGATCGCCGCCGACACCGTGTTGAACACGAAGAACACCGCGATCAGGAGCGCGATCAGCCCGTCCAGCGCGAACGTGCCGCGCAGCGTGTCCATCGCGGCGGTCTGCTGGCGCAAGAGCGCGCGCGGACTCGACACCGACGTGCCGACCGGCAGCAGCTCGCGCGCGGCGCGTTCGGCGTCGGCGATCGACGTGCCGGGCGCCACGCGCAGATCAACGCGATCGACGCGGCCGTTGCGCGCGAACAGCCGCTGCGCGCCGGACAGCGAGAGGAACCCGTATCCGATCGCCGCGGTCGCGAACTCCTCGGGCACGTCGATCACGCCCGCGATCGTGAGCTGGATCCGACCGAGCGAGGAGTTCACCTCGAAGCGATCGCCCACGCGCTTGCCGTTCTGGTCGAGGAAGCGCTTCGTCATCAACACGGCCGCGTCGTCCGTGATGAACCGCAGGAGCGCCGCCGCGTCGAGGTCGACGTGCCCGCTGATCGAGCGCACCTTGCGATCCTCGACCGGATCGATGCCGATCAGCGTGAGCGGCGGCGAGAACGTCGTCCGCACTTCCGACTGCACCGCGCCCGACACGCCGGCGAACTCCGGCCGCGCGCGCAGTCGCTTCAGGTCGCCTTCCGGGATGCCGGCGGCGTCGCGCGTCGCGATCAGGTCGACGCCGCCCTCGAACGCGTCGGAGACCTTCTGCACCGCGGCGTCGATCGCGCCGGTGGTGAGCTGCGTGGAGACGTACAGCGCGACGCCGAGCGCGACGGAGAACGCGGACAACGCCTGGCGCACCGGATGCCGTCGCCAGCCGCGCAGCGCGAGCGCGGTGAGCAGGAAGAACGCGCGGCGGATCACGCGCGTCCCGTGACGTCGGCGGCCCGCGCGGCCACGTCGATCACGCGGCCGTCCTCGAGGCGGATCACTTCGTCGGCCTGGTCCGCGACGCGCAGGTCGTGCGTGACCGCGACGATGCAGACCCCGTCGTCGTGCGCGAGGTCCTTCAGCAGGCGCGTGATCGACTCGCCGGTCTTCGAGTCGAGGCTCCCGGTCGGCTCGTCGGCAAGCAGGAGCGGCGGCGCCGGGAGGAGAGCGCGCACGATCGCGGCGCGCTGCCGCTCGCCGCCCGAGAGTTCCTCGGGCCGGTGCTTCTTGCGGGCGGCGATGCCGACTCGGTCGAGCAGCCGCGTGAGCCGCTCGCGATCGGCCGCGGTCGCGTCGCGATCGAGGAGAATCGGCAGGAGCACGTTTTCCTCGACCGTGAGGCTCGGCACCAGATTGAAGAACTGGAACACGAGGCCGATCGAGCGGCGCCGCAACCGCGCGAGAGACGCGTCGTCGAGCTGCGCGACGTCGTTGCCGAGCACCGACACGCGGCCGGAGGTCGGCTGGTCGAGCGCGGCGGCGAGGTGCAGCAGCGTCGACTTGCCGGAGCCCGAGGGCCCGAGGATCGCGTGGAAGCGCCCGCCGGCGAGAGCGAGTGACACGTCGCGGATCGCATGCACGGCCGAGTCGCCGGTCCCGTAGACGCGGTGCACATGGTCGAGGACGACGATCGGTTCGGAGGCCGGCACGTGATGCACGGTAGAGCCGTCGATCACGAAGTCGAGCGCCCGAGATTCGCTCTCGCGACGGGTCGCTAGGCTTCTGCGCCATGACCGAATCTGCCGCTCCGACGTGGATCAAGAAGCAACCGCGGCTCACCGTCGACGTGATCATCGATCGCGGCGACGGCGTCGTGCTCGTCGAGCGGAAGTTCGAGCCGTTCGGCTGGGCGATCCCGGGCGGGTTCGTCGACTGGGGCGAGACGCTCGAGGACGCGGCCGCGCGCGAGGCCCTCGAGGAGACGGGACTGCGCGTGAAGCTGATCCGGCAATTCCACGCGTACTCGGACCCGCGACGCGACCCGCGCGGCCACACGGTCTGCGTGGTGTTCGTCGGCGCGGCGGACGGCGAGCCGGTCGGCGGCGACGACGCGCAGCAGGCGAAGGTCTGGCCGTGGACCGCGCTCCCCCCGCTCGCGTTCGATCACGCGGCGATCCTCGCGGACTATCGCGCGAAGCGGTACTGATCTCCCGCGCCGAACAACCGCCGCATGTTGCAGCAGCGCTCCGAAGC
>CAZBOK010000045.1:5837-17784 GCA_964493525.1 uncultured Phycisphaeraceae bacterium
CCGCGCGAAGTCGCGGAACCTCGGTTGCGCTCGTCCTCGATCGCAAGACTTCGAGTTCGACGCCGAAGGTGAGGTACTGATCTCCCGCGCCGAACAACCGCCGCATGTTGCAGCAGCGCTCCGAAGCGGGAGATCCCGCGGCCACAGGCCGCGGCGGCGCGAAGCGCCGTATTCACGAAGTCGAGTCCGAGGTTCCGCGCGAAGTCGCGGAACCTCGGTTGCGCTCGTCCTCGATCGCAAGACTTCGAGATCGACGCCGAAGGTGAGGATGACCGATTGTCGGCGCCGGGGTACGGATCTCGCGCGGCGTTCGGGGCCTCTCGTCCCTCACTTCGCGGTTCGGCAGAAGCAGGAGCCGCGCAGCTTCACGTCCGAGCGCGCCCACGCTTTCGCGAAGCGCCGCTCCGCGTCGGCGGCGCCCGCCGTGTCGCCGCGCTTCCGCAAGCACTCCGCGAGTCCGAACAGCGCCCAGCCGTTCTCGGGGTGACGCACGAGGTCGGCGCGGTAGACCGCCTCCGCTTCGTCCACGCGATCCGCGTCGAGCAGGAGCGCGCCGAGCGAGTGGCGCGCCGGCATCATCCAGCTCCACGGCTCGTCATACTTCATCGCGTCGTCGAGCGTGACCGCGCGGCGGAGGCTCGCCAGCCCGAGGTCGTGGTTGCCGCGCCGGAACTCGATCTCCCCCTCCATCATGCAGCGCGCGACGTCGAGCACCGCGCGCGTCGTGTTGTTGCCGACGGTCCACTCCGCGGGCACGCGTTTGTACTCGGCCTCGAATCCGTCGCGCTCCGCGTCGGCCGCGTCGACCCGCCCGGTGTTCGCGAGCGCGATCGCGCGCGCGTAGTGCCGCGTCGCGCGCGTGCCGGGAAACTCCGCCGCCGGCTCCGGCTCGCGCAGGATCTCCTCGAAGCGACCGAACCGGATCAGCACGTGGTACGGCGTCGCGAGGAATCCCTCCACGAACTGCGGCATCGCGTTCACGATCTCCGCGGGCAGCCCGGCGACGAGCGCGCGCGCCGCGTCCGTCGCGACCTTCTCCTGCCCGTCGTACATCGCGGCCCACACGAGGAAGTGCATGTCGTGCGCGCGATACATCTCCTGCAGTCCGCCGCGGCCCGCGCGCGCGACCATCCGTCGATCGACTTCGATCGCGCGCTGGTTCGCCGCGATCGCCGCCGCGTAGTCGCCGATGCGGATGTCGATGTGCGACGGCATGTGCACCATGTGCCCGGAGCCCGGCACGCGCGTCCGCAGCCGATCGGCCGCGTCCTTCGCCTGCTCGGGGTGCGGCGACGCTTCGAGCGCGTGGATCAGGTAGTGCAGCCCCGCCGGATGATCGGGATGTCTCGCGAGGAGTCGATCGAGCACGTCGACGATCTCGGGCGTCTCCGGCCGCGGCTCGCCGTCCTGCGACCAGAGATCCCACGGGCGCAGGTCCATCAGCGCTTCCGCGAACAGCGCGGCGACGTCCGGGTCGTCGGGATGATCCTGGTACACGCGGCGCATCGCGTCGGCATAGACGAGGTCGAGCGTCTTGCGGTCCGACGTGCCGAGCTCGGGGAAGCGCGTGCGCGCGGCGCCGATCAGGTCGCGCTCGACGGGTGTCGCACTGCCGCACAGGCGCACAGCATTTTCGATCGCCTCGTGCGCCGCGCGCGCCTGGTCGTCGGCGATCTCCATGTTGTTGATGTGCAGACCGGCCGCGAGCGCGACGCCCCACCACGCCATCGCGCAGTCCGGGTCGAGCCGCGCCGCCTCCGCGAACGAGCGACGCGCCTCCTCGTGGTTGAACGAGTAACAGAGCAGCAGCCCTTGATCGAGCCAGCGCGCCGCCTCCGGCACGCGCGTCGTCATCTCGCGGTGGAACGCGCCGAGGTCGTCGAAGTAGATCGGGCCGCGGTCGGGTGCATCCGCGCGGAGGCCGGACGAGCGGTCGAGGAGTCCGCAGCCCGCGAGCGCGGCGAGGCCGACGAGGAGCGACGCGAGACCGTTGCGCATCGGACCAACCCTTCGCTTCAGCGCGATCCGTACAGATCGATCAACGTCTTCTCGATCTTGCGGAACAGCTCGCCGGTCGCGCGCGAATCGCGCAAGCAGTACTCGGCGATCTCGTCGATGCGGCCCTCGGAATAGAACTGCCCGACGTGCGAGCCGTCGAGCCCGCCTTCCTTCGGCGACGTGATGCCGAAGCGCCGGCACCAGTAATCGAGCGAGAAGCGCTCCTGCGCGGCGCCGAAGAACGTGAGCACCTCGGCGAGGTCGCAGTGCTCCGCCATCGAGTACCGGTTCGCGAGAAGCTGGCGCGACGGGCGGATGCCGTGCAGCGCGGAGCGGACGTACGCGAACGGCAGGTCGAACGCGCGGCCGTTGTAGGTGACGACGCGGCCGTAGCGCTCGAGGAGCTGCCAGAACTCGCGGAGGATGCCGGCCTCGTCGCCGCGGTAGACGCGCGTCTGCCCCGCCGCGGTGTCGAGCCAGCCCGGACCGTTGCCTTCGTAGAGCACGGCGCCCTGGTCCGACTCGAGGTTGACGAGCGCGATGCAGATCACGCGGCCGGTGCCGGGCGAGAGGCCGAGCGCCTCCTTCGCGATCGCTTCCGCGGAGCCGGCGCTGCCGGAATCGCGCACCAGTTTGCGCGACGTGCGCGTGATGAGGTAGTCGCGCGTGGGCGCGTCGAGCTCGTCCCACGCCGTCCCCACGGTTTCGATGTCGAAGACGATCGTCGGTCGCGCCATGCCGCGAGGACGGTAGCGAACGCGCAACGGCAGGTCACGCGTCGCGCCGGGCAGATTCCAACTCGGATTCCAGCTCGTGCGGCACGTCTGCATCGTCCTCCGCGAGCATCCCGCGCATTCGCAGGTCGCGGAACACGGCGAGCGCCCGTTCGAGCCACTCGACGCGCTGGCTCGCGTGAGCGCGGCGCGTCGCGTCGTCGGACGCGGCATCGACGCGCGCGTGTTCCAACTCCGACTGCTTGTACAACGCGACCCCGTGTTGACGGAGCGCCGCTGCCGCCTCCGGTTGCTCACGCGCGAGCTGCTCCGCGACCCCCAGGAGTCGGTCGAACCGCTCCGACGCGCCGGCCAGGTCACCGGCCGCGAGGCGTCTCTCGCCGACGCGGCACAGGTGCGTCGCGAGATCGGCGCGGACGCGCGCGTCCTCGGGATCCGCCCGCGCCAGATCCTCGGTCATGGTGAGCGCGGCGAAGAAGTGGGCCTCCGACTCTTCCGCCCGTCCGACCGCGATCAGGATCTGGCCGATCTGTTCCTCCGACACCGCGACGTCGCGCCGCGACACGACATCGTGAGGATCCTCGTCCGCGAGCGCCGTGAACGCGCGCAGCGCCTCGATGCGTCCGGCGAGCGCCGCGTCGTTCCGGCCCGCCGCGAAATCGCAGGCCGCGACCTTCGTCAACGCGACGGCGCGGCAGCGGCGCGCGTCGCGGTCGGCGGGATGCTCGGCAACCGTGCGTTCGCTCCGCGCGAGTGCTTCGCGATAGAGCACGAGCGCGTCTTCCGGCTTGCCGAGAGCGAGCAGCGCGTTGCCGATCCGCTCGCTCGTCTGATCGCTGCACGGCTCGATCCGCGGATCGTCGGGGACGGCGCGCCGCCATCGTGCGAGCAGCGCTTCGACGTCGCGATACCGCGATTCCGCCGCGGCCGGGCCTTCGACGTCGAACGTCGCGTCGCCGATGCGCAGCCCGACGGTCACGAGATCCGCGATCGAATCGCCGCGGTCACGGCCGTCGCGGTCGAGCGCTTCCAGCAGCGTGTACGCCTTGCGATAGCTCGCGAGCGCTCCGCGCGCGTCGCCGAGGTTCGGCAACGTGGCGCTTCCCTGCACGTCCCCCATGTTCTGGTAGGCGGCAGCGAGCTCGAGACGGAGCGCCGGGCGGTCGGGCGCCTCCGCGGCGAGTCGGTCGAGGTACTCGAGCGCGTTCTTCACGATCGTGCGGCGCGCGTCGAGCGCGCCTGCCAACTGCCGGAGCTTCGGGTCGAGGTCGAAGATGAACGTGCGCGCGAGGTGGCGCAGCTCGTCGAAGCGGCGATCCGCCGTCTCGGTCTCCGCGACCGCGCGGCGCCACTGCCACGCGGTCGCCGCGAGGCCGGCGGCGAGCAGTGTGAAGGCGATCGCCCCGCCGGCGACGAGAGCGCGATGGCGGCGCGCGAACTTGCGGAGTTGATCGGCCGCGCTGGTCGGGCGCGCGTGGATCGGTCGATCGGCGAGATGCAGTCGCACGTCGCCCGCGAGCGCGGCGGCTGACGGGTAGCGGCGCTCGCGCTCGCGCGCGAGTGCGGTCGCCGTGATCGTATCGAGGTCGCCGGCGAGGGCGGCATCGACGCTCGACAGCGTCGTCGGCTCTTCTTCCGCGAGGACGCGAGCCGCTTCCGGCAGCGGCCGACCGCGCAGGTCGCGCGGCAACCGGCCGGTCAGCAGCTCGAACAGCATCGCGCCGAGCGCATGCACGTCCGCGCGCTCGTCGATCTCGTCCTGGCGGCCGCGTGCCTGCTCCGGGCTCATGTACGGCAGCGTCCCGAGCAATTCGCCGGGCCGCGTGTGCAGCGTCGCCAGCGACGGATCGCTCCCGGTCACGCGCGCCACGCCGAAATCGAGCACCTTCGGGCGCGGCGCGGCGCGCGTTCCCTCGACGAGAACGTTCGACGGTTTGAGATCGCGATGAATCACGCCGTTGTCGTGCGCGTGCTGGACCGCGTCGCAGATCCGGCAGAACAGTTCGAGTCGCTCGCGCCGATCGAGCCGCTCGCGCTCGACGAACTCCAGGAGCGGCGGGCCCGACACGCGCTCCATCGAGATGAACGGCACGCCGTCGGCGACGCCGGCCTCGAACACCTGCGCGATCCCCGGATGCCGCAACTGCCCGAGCGCCTCGGCCTCGCGCCGGAAGCGCAGCTCGGCGTCGCGCGCAACGAGCCCGGGCCGCAGCAGCTTCAACGCGACGATGCGCCGCGGCTGGTCCTGCTCGGCGAGATGCACCACGCCCATCCCGCCCGCGCCGAGCGTGCCGAGCAGTCGGTAACGCCCGATGCGTCCCTGCTCGCCGCCGTTCGCGACGAACCCGGCGCCGAGCGCGGGCTCCGCGAACGGGTCGCGCGCCGCATCGCCGGCGCCGGCCGCGCCATCGATCCGGAGCAGCTCCTCGATTTCGCGTCGCAGCGCGTCGTCGCCGCCGCATTCGCTCGCGAGGAACTCGGCGCGCCGCTCCACCGGGAGCCGGCGCGCCTCGGCGAACAGTCGTTCGAGCGCGCCGAATCCGCCGCTCACGCGCCGCTCTCCATCCGACGACGCAGCCATGCTCGCGCGAACGCCCAGTCGTCCTCGACGGTGCTCGCGGCGACGCCGAGCGCGCGCGCCGCTTCGTCGATCGACAAGCCGCCGAACCAACGCAGCTCGACGACCCGCGCCTTGCGCGCGTCCCGCACTTCGAGCGCCGCGAGCGCCTCCTCGAGCGCGATCAGGTCGATCGGCTCGGCGCCCGCGCGATCGGCAAGACCGGACAGCGTCACGCGCTCGCCGCCCCCGCTCCGCTTGCTCGCGGCCTTCGCGCGCGCGTGATCGACCAGCACGCGCCGGATCGCGCCCGCCGCGGCGACGCGGAAACTTTCTTCCCCCACGCCGAGGCCACGCGCCGTCTCGGTGAGCCGGAGCCACGCCTCGTTCGCGAGCGCGGTCGGATCGAGCGTGTGGTCCTTGCGCTCCGCCCGCAGCCGATCCGCCGCGAGCGCGCGCAGTTCGGCGTAGACGAGCGCGAGCACGCGATCGCGGCCGGCGGCGTCGCCGGCGCCGTTGTCCTCCGAGTCGTGCGGGCCGTGCGACATGGGTCTCCTCGCGCCGGCGAGTCGGCACCCTCGGATTATGCGCGGAATTCGTCGGGGAGGCGCCGGCCCGTTTCCGCTTCCCCCGGCGTCTCGCGTCCCTCGACCTCGGAGGAACCATGGCGTCGATTCGACTCGTCGTCCCGTTCGCGTTCGCTCTCGCACTCGTTCCCGGCGGGCGCCGCGCCGCCGCGGAAACGGTGTTCGACAACACCGCCAACTGGACCTTCTCGAACGGCGTCCTCGGCGGCGCCGAATGGGCGGACGACCTCCACCTCACGAAGGCCGGCAACATGTCGTCATTCAGCTTCGGCTACATCTCGAACGGCTCTTCGCAGGCCACGATCCGCTTCTACGCGAATAACGCGTCGAACACGCCGCTCCCGGTCGCAGGCACCGCGTTCTTCTCGACGACGGTCGGGATCCCCGGCGGAGGTTCGAGCGGCGTGCGCGTCGTGACGCTCGCGACGCCGGTCGCGGTGCCGGCGCACGTGTGGATGTCGGTGCAGTTCAACGGCTCGTCGGGATCGATCGGTCTCTACAGCCCTCCGATCATCGGGAGCAGCAACTCGAACATGGTCGTGCACGTGCCGTCGGGCACGAGCGGCAACGTGTTCGGCAGCGGCAAGAACAGCTTCCAGCTCTCGGTCGACGTCGTCGATCCGGAGTGGACCGACCTCGGCCACGCCCTCGCGGGGAGCGCCGGAGTGCCGCACTTGACCGCGAGCGGATCGCTCGCCGCGGGCGCCGCGTATTCGATCGCTCTGTCGAGCGCGCGGCCGGGCGCGAGCGCGTGGCTCGTCCTCGGCACCAGCTCAGTCGACCTGCCCTACTGCGGCGGACTGCTCGTCCCGTCCCCCGACGTCGTGATCGCGACGCCGACCGACGCGGTCGGCGCGGCGGTCCTCGCCGGGACCACGCCGGCGGGGCTCCCGGCGGGCGTGTCGATCTTCGTCCAGTACTGGATCGCCGATCCGGCGGGGATCGCGGGGCTTGCCGCCTCGAACGCGGAGACCAAGACGGCGCCGTAACGGCGCGTCAGCCGCCGGCCGCGTCCGCGCGATCGTCCGCCGCGGCGACCCGCGCGGACGCCGCGAGCCTGGCGAGCCGGTCCTCCGCTTCGGTCTTCGAGGTCTCGAGGCGCCAGCTCTGCTCCGCGTCGCGCGGGCTGCGCGAGCGGTACTCGGGATAGTCGGCGACGAAGCGCGCGAGCGCGGCGCGCGCGGCGTCGCTCCGGCCGAGCCGATCGAGCGCGTCGGCCGCGAGCAGCCGCGTCGGCCGGCTGCCGTGCGCCCAATGCAGCGGATCCTTCGCGAGCACCGCCTCGAGCAGCGCGTGCGCGACCGCGAAGTTCCCGGTCAGCGCGAGGTGGACCTCGACAAGTCGGACGCGTGCGTCGAGATCGTTCGGGTCGGCGGACGCGCACGCGCTCGCGGCCAGGAGCGCGGCATCGACCGCGCGGCGACGCCGCCGCGCGGGCCGCGTCAGCAGCACGACGCCCCCGACGGCTCCGGCGAGGAGGCCGATCCACACGAACCCGATCATCGATCGCTCCGCACGCGCACATCATGGGACATCGCGTCGTTCACTTCCACGCTCTCTCGACGCGGATCGCCCGCCTTCAACAACCGGCGCGCGAGCGGTAGCGTGCTCGATTCCCCGCTCGAGGAACGCATCGTGATCGAACTGCGCGGCCGCCACTTCATCTCGGAGCTCGACTTCACGCCGGACGAGCTGCGCGCCATCGTCGACCTCGCGCTCGCCATGAAGCGCCGCGAGCAGTTCGGCAGCCTCCCCGGCGCCGTGCTCGGCATGCTCTTCTTCAATCCGTCCGTCCGCACGCGGATGTCGTGCGAGTCCGCGATGGCGCGCATGGGCGGCCACGCCGTCGCGCTCAATCCCGGGAAGGACACCTGGAACTTCGAGCACCGCGACCGCGTGGTGATGGACCAGAACACGCAGGAGCACGTGCGCGAGCTGGCGCCCGTCCTGTCGTCCTACTGCGACGCGATCGGCATCCGCAAGTCCGAGCTGGTGACGACCGGGCTCACGCGCGCGGAGGTGACGACGTCGTGGGCGGAGCTGAAGAAGGACGAGTTCCTGATGCGCTTCAAGCAGTTCGCGAAGAAGCCGGTGATCAACCTCGAGTCGAACTCGTGCCATCCGCTGCAGGGGCTCGCGGACATGGCGACGCTGGTCGAGAAGCTCGAGGAGCCGAAGGGGAAGAAGTACGTGCTCACGTGGGCGTACCACCCGAAGCCGCTGCCGGTCGCGACGCCGCACTCGCAACTGCTCGCGGCGGCGCAGCTCGGCATGAACGTCACGCTCCTGCGCCCGGACGGATACGACCTCGACCCGCAGATCCTCGCCGCCGCGAAGGAGCGCGCGGAATCCGGCGGCGGCTCGCTCGCCGTCACGGACGATCCGAAGGAGGCGTACGCGGGAGCCGTCGCCGTCTGCGCCAAGAGCTGGGGTGCGCTCGGGTACTACGGGCGCTTCGAGGAAGAGCAGGAGATGAAGCGCGCGCTCCGCCCCCACTGGACCGTCGACTCCGCGAAGATGGCGCTCACCGACGACGCGATGTTCCTGCACTGCCTGCCGGTGCGCCGCAACGTCGTCGTGACCGACGACGTGATCGACTCGCCGCGCTCGGTCGTCGTCGACCAGGCCGAGCACCGGCTGTGGACCGTGATGGCGCTCCTGCAGATGTTGATCGCCGGGTGATCGGGAGCGCGCGCGTGGCGAGGATCGTCGTCCGAGTCGCGCGGCCCGCCGATCGCATCCACGCCGCCGCCGCGTCGCGCCTCATCCGCCGCGCCGCCGTCGCGCACGACCTCGCGCAGCGGTCGGCCGCGCTCCTGCGCGACAAGATCGAGCACGGCCGCGCCGCGATCGCGCTGATCGACGACGAGCTGGTGGGCTTCGGCTTCTTCTCCGAATGGGAGAGCGGCGAGTTCGTCTCTCACTCCGGCCTCGTCGTGCGCGACGACCTGCGCGGCAAGGGGCTCGGCCGCCGCCTGAAGCGCGCGCTGCTCGACGCGAGCATGCGCCTGTTCCCGCGCGCGAAGACGATGAGCATCACGACCTCGCCCGCCGTGCTCGCGATGAACGCATCGCTCGGATTCGTCCGCGTGCCGTTGTCGCGACTGACGAAGGACGAGGCGTTCTGGGACGGCTGCCGCACGTGCCGCAACTTCGCGAGCGTGCGCCGCGCCGGGAAGAAGTGCTGCTGCTTCGGGATGTTGAAAGCGCCGGCGCCGCGCGAGTCGCTCAGGTCAGCGAGCCGACGAACGCGCCGTTCGCCTTGAACCGGAAGCGCATCCCGCCGAAATCGATCGTCCAGCTGTACTTCAACGGCCCGGTGATCACATGGGTCCGCAACAGAACGTCCGGGCAGATCTGCTTCGCCGTCCGCAGGACTTGGCCGGGCTGCAGGATCGCGCCGAGGTCGGTGGAGAAATCCTCGGAGTTGACGAATCGGTAGTGGTTCTTCCGCTTGCGCTTCCACGTGCCCTGGTGGCCGAGGAAGTCCTGAGAGCCATCCGCGACGACGTGCAGCGCGAACGAAGCGGCGTCGTTCGTCGTCCCGACGAAGTCGCCGTCGATGGTCTCGCGCACTTCGTCGACGGCAGTCGCCGCGTAGACCTCGACGAGCGGATCGGTGGCGCGCGCCTCGCACAGCACGAGCATCGCGAGGAGAGTCGATGAAGCGAGCGGCAGACGGCGCATGCGGTTCCTCCGGGCACGTTCGTGCGGGATTCCGGTGCGGCAGCATCTCACGGCGGAGCGCTCGGGGGAAGCGTCGCGGGCGTCGGGTTTCCGCGCGCCCAGCGTGGAACGTAGAGTGACGGCGCGGGAAGGAGGACGCCGATGCCGCGACCGAGCTGGGTGACCGGTGCGTCCGTCGGCGTGGCGCTCGTCACCGTGATCGCGTTGCTCCTGTGGAGCGGCGACGCCGACGTTTTCGTCCCGGCGCGGCGAACCCCGTCGCGGGCGCCCGCGCGACCCTCGCCACGCGCCGTCGAGCCGGCCACGCCGCCGTTGCGCGAGCCGACGGACGAGCGGCGCGAGCCCGCCGCATCGCGCCCCGCCGCGCCCGGCACGCTCCTGTCGATCACCGTGCGCGACGCCTCGGACGGCCAACCCATCGCCGACGCCACGGTCACCGTGCTGATGCACGACGAGTTCGATCGCCTCGCCGCGTCGCCGACGCGCCGCACGACCGATGCGCGCGGCCTCGCCATCGTCGTCGCGCCCGACGATCCGCTGCTTCGCTCGATGATCGGCGAGCTGTGCGTGCTCGCGGAACACGACGGCTACGCGCCGGCCGTCGGGTTCACGTTCTTCGACGATGCGATCGTGATCGATCTCGTGCGCGCGACCGAGATCCACGGCCGCGTGCTCGACTACGAGACGCGCGCTCCGATCGCCGGCGCGCGCGTGGTGATGGGCGACCGCCCGGAGTGGCAGCCCGGCGGAGCGTTCGAGGTCGTCACCGACGCCGGCGGCACTTATCGCCTCGACCGGGCCGCGCGCTCGGAGCTGCTCGATCTCCACGTGTTCCGCGACGGCGTCGACGACGTCCACGTCCGCGTCGCGACCGCCGACTCGACGTCGAACGAGTTCGACATCCTGTTGCCGCCGGTCGTGCTCCATCGCTTCCGGGTCGTCGACGCGCGGGACGGGTCGCCGATCCAAGGCGCCCGACTCTGGTCGAGCGCCACGATCGTGACGAGCGACGCCGACGGCTGCGTCGCGACCTCGACCCCGCGCCGCGCCGAGCGGTGGTTCGCGCTCTCGAAGGCCGGCTTCTGCACGACGACCGTGCAACAAGCGTCCGCCCGCGATTCTCAGGACGATCGTGTCGTCCCGATGGTCCGCGGGTGCGTCGTCGACGGCATCGTGCTCGACGCCGACGGCGCGCCGGTCGCCGGCGCATCGGTACGGCAGGAGCCTTTCGATGCGCGGGAGGCGGACCCGCTCGTCGAGACGCTGCGCGCGTTCGACACGTCACGGCTCTTCATTTCCGCCGAGTCCGTTCGCGGCGAAGTGAAGACCGGCGCGGACGGCCGCTTCACCGGGGTTCGCGTGAAGCCGGGCCCACGCCCGATCCGCATCGAGGTCATCGACGACGATCACGGATGGTTGCGCAGCGAACCGATCGTGCTCGCGACGCCGGGCGATCACGTCGACGCGACGCTCCGCTACCCGCAGCGCGGCGCGATCCATGGAAGCGTCGTTCCAGCGGGCGGGCAATGGGAGCTCCACTGGCGCGGCGACTCGATGGCCGGCGGCGCCGAGACCGACCGCGACGGGACGTTCCGCATCGCGTCCGCGGAAGCGGGCCGCGTCACCGTGGAGTTGATCTCGACGGGCGACCGATTCGCGCTCGCATCCGCGGACGTCGTGGTCCCGATCGGCGGCGTCGCGCGGTGCGACCTCGTGGTCGACGAGTCGATCCGCGGCATCACTGGACGCGCCGTGCGCCTCGACGGGTCGCCCGCGCGCGTTGCGCTCGTGTTCCGCGGCGCGGTCGACGTCGATTGGGAAACCGAGGATGACGGACGATTCGCCGTGAGCTGCGGCGCTCCGGACGGGACGGAGGTCGAGATCGTCGCAATGCCGCAGGACGGCCTGCGGCCGCAGTCCGCCGTCGCACACGTCGGCGACACCGACGTCGTGCTCGTCGTCCCGGCGGCCGGCGCGGCGCGCCTCTCGATCGTCGACGCGAGCAGCGGGGAGCCGCTGCCGCACGCGGAGGTGGGCTGGACCATCGCGGCCGGAGAATCGTCGGTGAGCTCCGAGTTCGCGAACACCTGGTGGCCGGCCGGCGCGGACAAAGCGATGCGATGCGTGCTCCCGATCGGCCGGCCGACGCTCACGATCGACGCGACGGATCTCGGCTACGCGGTGCAGTCGGCCGAGGTGGACGTCCGATCGGACGCCGACCCGACCGACGAATCGGCGCGGCGCACGCAGACGATCCGGTTGAACAAGCGGGGTTGACGATCGTTCGCGCGCGCGGCGTCACACTTCGACGCGCGGCACGCTGCGCTCTGCCGCGGAATCGAGCTCGAAGAACTCGGGCGCTTCGAAGTCGCCCGAGGACGCGA
>CAZBOK010000046.1:0-17686 GCA_964493525.1 uncultured Phycisphaeraceae bacterium
AGAAATCGATCGATCACGCGTTGACGTGGCTCGCGCGTCACCAGGACGACGACGGTCACTGGTCGGCGCACGACTTCGCGGACCACTGCAGCGGCGCGCGCTGCACCGGCGACGGCGAGGTCGTCCACGACGTCGGCGTGTCGGGCCTCGCGCTGCTCGCGCTCCTCGGCTGCGGCAACACGTCCACCCGGGGCCCATTCCATGACAACGTGAAGCGCGGGCTCCACTACCTCGCGCAGATCCAGGATCACGAGACCGGCTGCTTCGGCCAACCGAACTCGCACGAGTCGTTCCTGTACGACCACGCGATCGCGACCCTCGCGATGACCGAGGGCTTCGGACTGTCGCGGACTCCGCTGTTGAAGGCCCCGGCGCAGCGCGGCCTCGAGTTCATCGCGATGGCGCGCAACCCTTACAAGGCATGGCGCTACTCCTACCCGCCGAGCGGCGAGAACGACCTCTCCGTCACCGGATGGATGGTGATGGCGCTCACATCCGGCCAGGACTTCGGATTGAACGTCGACCCGTCCGCGCTCGACGGCGCGCGCGTCCTCATCGACGAGCTGACCGACGACGCGACCGGCCGCGCCGGCTACGTCACGAAGGGCGGGCTCAGCTCGCGGCCGGCACGCGCGGAGGAGCGCTGGCCGGCGTCGCGAACCGAATCGATGACCGCGGTTGCGCTCCTCTGCCGCGTGTTCCTCGGTGAGGATCCCGAGCAGAGCGTCGTGATGCGCGCGGGCGCCGAGCGTCTGCTGAAGCAGCTCCCGCAGTGGGACGAGAAGGAAGGGACGATCGACTTCTACTACTGGTACTACGGCTCCTACGCGATGTACCAGCTCGGCGGCAACGCGTGGGAGAAGTGGCAGCGCAAGCTCCTCGATGCGGTCGTGAAGCAGCAGCGCACCGACGGGTGCGAAGAGGGTTCGTGGGATCCGCAGGTCGATCCGTGGGGAGCCGCCGGCGGCCGCGTCTACTCGACGGCGATCATGGCCCTGAGCCTCGAGGCGTACTACCGCTACGACCGCGTCGTCGGCGCTCGCGTGAGCGAGGCGGGACCGCGGAAGAAGTGAGCGGCGATCAGCGCGCGGCCGCGGCCGCCGCGGCTTCGATCAAGCGCGCGCCGTCCTTCGCGAACGCGAGGCGCGACGCGCGGTCGAGATAGAACGAGTGCCCGCCCTCGTACACGCGCACCGTGAATCGCGCGGCGAGCGCCGCGGGAAGCGACGCGATCTGTCGCGCCGGCGGTCCCGCGGGCGACGTGAGGTCGTAGCGCCCCGACGCGTGGAGCACGACGAGGTTCGGGTTCGCCGCGAGCACGTCGTTCAGCGGAGCGGTCGGCCCGTCCACCCAGTGCCAGCGGATCGTCATCCAGTCGCCGCGCTCGAACGCGGGCGGCGGCCACGCGCCGCCGAACGGGCCGACGTAGTACAGGTCGCTCCGCCAGCCGAGCTCGGATCGCAGGTAGCGCAGGAACGCCGGCGCGTTGCCGCCGACCGTGAACTCGATCGGCGTGAGGCTCGGATCGTCGAGCGGGTCGAAGTCGCCCTCGACCGCGCGGCGCGGGCGGCTCAATCGCGCGTCGTATCGCCCGAGGACGCGACCGTCGCCCGCGAGCAGCCGCGTCGCGAACTCCGGCATCGCGACCGCGAGCGACTCCGCGTCGATGGCGTCCAGCGGCAGTCCGGTGAAGCGCGCGAGCGACGCGCGGATCCGAGTGCGCTCGTCGGCCGCGAGCGCGTCCGGTCGACCGAGCGCGTCCGCGTACGCGCCGTTGGCGAACCGCCGCGCCTCCTCGATCGTGCGCTCCGGGTCCGCCGCGAGGTCGGTCGCGAGCTTGCGGTGGTACAGCGCCGTGGCGGTGAGCGACGGCAAGAGCAGCGCAGGTTCGAGCTGCGGCGGCACGTCCGCGAGCCCCGGGCTCCCCGAGATGAACACGATCCCGTCGGTGCGGATGCCGCGGGCGAGGAGGCCGCGCGCGACCGATGCGGCGCGCAGCGAGCCGTAGCTCTCGCCGGAGAGGATCAGCGGCGCGCGCGTCGCTCCGAAGCGCTCGCGGTAGTCGCGGATGAAGTCGGCGATCGACTCGACGTCGCCGAGCACGTCGTAGAACGCGGCGCCGAACTCGGCGCTGGTCGGCCGGCTGTAGCCGGTCCCTACCGGGTCGACGAAGACGAGGTCGGCCGCGCCGAGCCACGTCGCCTCGTTGTCGACGATCGACGCCATCGTGTCCGGGTCGGCCGTCGCGTACACGTCGTCCATCGCGAGGCGCTTCGGCCCCATCGCGGTGAGATGCAGCAGCGCGGCGTTCGAACCGGGGCCGCCGTTCCACGCGAACAGGATCGGGCGCGGCGGCGCGCCGGGCTCGGGCGCGACGGAGTACGACACGAAGAACAGGTTCGCGCGGACCGCGCCGCTCGCCGCGTCGCGCAGCGGGAGCGTTCCCGCGCGCGCCGTGTACGCGACCTCGCGGCCGTCGATCCGGACCGCGTGCCGCGTCACGGCCACGTCGTCGGTCACCACCGCGTCGCGCGCCGCGAGAACCGAATGCTCGATCGCCGGCCGCGCCGGGCCCGCCGCCGCGATGATGAACCGCGCCGCGTCCGCCTGCAGGGCGCGTCGCACCGGCGCGTCGAGGTACATCATGTGCCCGCCCGGGTACGCGGCGAGCGTGAACCGCTTCGCGAGCGCGGCCGGCAGGAGCGAGACGACGTGACGGTCGAGCGCGTCGCTGTTCAACGAGTCGAAGTGGCCGGTCGCGACGAAGACGCGCGGACGCGGGTCGCGCTCGAGCGCGTCGCGCAGCCATGCCGGACGCGCGCCGGGCGGACCGTCGCCCTGCGTCAACCGCTCCGGCGCCGCGGCACCGGTCTCCGCGTGATCCCAGCGCCAGCGCGCGCTCGGGCCGTCCGGCGTGCGGTCGGACTCGATCCCCGCGTACGGTTCGGCGGCGACGAACCCGAGCTCGTCGCGCAGGTAGCGGACGACCGACGCATCGAGCGCCGCGGACGGAGCATCCGACGCATCGCTGGTCATCCGCGTGTCGAACGTGCCGAGGACGCGCGAGTCGGCGGCGAGCAGGAGTTCGCCGAAGCGAGCGCGGTCGATCACGAGCGAGTCGCGATCGATCGCGGCGAGCGGCAGCCCCGTCCAGCGCGCGAGCCCGTGCACGACGGCCTCCCGCTCGGACTCGGGCAGCGTCGCGCGACGCGCCAACGCGGGCGCGTACGCGGCGGCGGCCCACTCCTCGGCGCGCGCGAGCGTGTCGTCGAGATCGGTCAGCAGGTTCGGCGCGAGCCGGCGATGGAAGAACGCGGCCGCCGTCCGCGCCGGAATCAGGTGCGCGACGCGCGACTCCTCGGTCTCCACCGGCCCGATCGGGACTCCGCCGGAGATCAGGATCACGCCGGCGAGCCGGATGCCGTGCAGCACGAGGTTCCGCGCGACTCCGGCCGCGCGCCAGGTGCCGTAGCTCTCGCCGCCCACGAACAGCGGCTGGTCCCACGCGTCGAATCGCGTGAGGAAGAGGCGCACGAACTCGGCGACGCATGCGACGTCCGCGCGCACGCCGTAGAAGCGGTCGGCCTGCGATGCGTCGGTCGCGCGACTGAAGCCGGTGCCGATCGGATCGACGAACACGAGATCGGTCGCGCCGAGCCACGTGCCGTCGTTGTCGACGACCGCGAACTCGCGTTCGGGCGGATCGAGCGGCGCGTCCGGAGTGCGCACGCGCCGCGGCCCGACGCCGAGCAGGTGGAGCTGCGCGGAGCTCGCGCCGGGCCCGCCGTTCCACAGGAACGTCAGCGGCCGCGCGGGCGCTCCGGGCGCCGGCGGAATCGCGTAGTGCGTGAAGAAGACGCGTCCTTCGACCGCACCGGTCTCGTTCGCGCGGATCGGCAGGAAGCCCGCGCGCGCGACGTACTCGATCGTCTTGCCGTCGATCGCGATCTGGTGCGTCGTCTCGACGAGCTCCCGCGGCGCCGGCGGCGCTTGCGCGGCGGCGCGCCCCACGTCGGCGACCAGGACGGCGAGCGTGAGGGCGAACGCGGACGCGATTCGCGGGGATGCTGCGGGGCGGTCGCGCACGGGAGTCGACTCCGTTGCCGGCGGCGCGATCAGTCGAGCCGCTTCACGATCTGCGCGGGGTTGCCGATCGCGACGACTTTCGCCGGCAGCGATTGCCGGACGACCGTCCGCGCGCCGACGACCGAGTGGTCGCCGATCTCGACGCCCTTCAGGATGAGCGCGTCGTTCCCGATCCACGTGTTCGCTCCGAGGACGATCGCGCGGCTGCGGACCTTCGGCTGGCGCGTGAGATCGCGTGGATCGTGGAACTCGTGATCGATGATCTCGACGCGTCCGACGAGCGAGCGTTCGCCGATCGTCACGCGTTCGACGCACGAGATCGCCGTGCCGTGCAGCCAGACGCGCGAGCCGATCGAGATCGCGTAGTGGTCGGTGCGGCTGCCGAGGTACACGTGCCGCAGGTTGGTGCGCACGACGACGTCGTCGCCGATCGTGACCTCGCCCTTGCCGGCGATCACCAGTCGACCGTGGCAGCGGAAGTTCCGCCCGACGGTGAGACGCACACCGCGCGCGCGGTACCAGAAGCGGTACCAGCGTCCGCGCAGGAGGGCGAACACGATGCCGAGAGCCGCGCCGGGCTCCTTCAGACCGGCGCGCACGTTCGCGGCGGTGAAGACGCCGGTCACGTGGCGATCACTTCTTCGCCGACGACTCCAGCGCGCGGATCTTCTTCGCGAGGCTGCTCTTCCTCCGCGCCGCGGTGTTCTTGTGGATCGAGTGGCGCTTCGCCGCCTTGTCGATCTTCGCCATCGCCTCGCTGAGCGCGGCCTTGGCCTTCTCCACGTCGCCGCTCGCGATCTGCGCCTCGAGCTTCTTGATCTCGGTCTTCATCACGGAGATCCGCGCCTTGTTGCGCTCGCGACGCTCGAGCGACTGACGGTGACGCTTCAACGCTTGCTGGATGTGAGCCATCTCGGTTCTTTCGTCCTCTCGGAGTTCTGGTGATCGGTCTCAGTGTTCGCGGAAGGAATACAGGGAGCCGCCCGCTTCGTCCGGCTTGGCGGGCGCGCTCTTCGGTTCGGGGGACGGCGCGGGTGCGGCGGGCGCCGCCGATCGCGCGGTCGACGCGAGCGCGGCGCGCACGGCGTCGAGCCGCTGCGCCACGTCCTTGAAGTGGATGTCGCGCTCGTAGATCCGTTCGAAGCGGTCCTTCGCGCTCGCGAAGTCGCCGGTCTTCTGTTCGAGGCACGCGAGCGCGTACTGGATGTCGGACGACTTGTCCGACTGCGCGTCGATCGACTCGAGCGCCGAGAGGAGCTGCTTCTTCGCGAGGTCGAACAGCTTCTTCTTCTCGAACGCGGCGCCGAGGCCGAGCAGCGAATCGACGCGGCGGCGCGGCTCCTTCACCGAGTGCTGGAAGTTCTCGATCGCGCGGTCGGCCTCTCCCGCCTCGAGCACGAGGCGGCCGAGGCGGAAGCGCAGGTCGAGGTCGGTCGGGTGCTCGGCGACGCGGCGCGTGAACTCCTCGATCTCGAGCTCCTGCTTCTCGCGGGTCAGGTCGGCGAGGTCGGTCTTCGCGGCGGCATCGCCCTGCTCGGCCCGCGCGCGCGCGTCGCGGAGCTGTTCGTCGAGGTGGAGGATCCGGACGTCGCCGAGCCGCTCGCGCAGTTCGAACGATTCCGGCTCCGCGGCGACGCCCTGCTCGAGCACCTGGACGGCCGCGCGGTACTCGCGCGCTTTCACGTGCAGGTCGACGAGGTCACGGCGCGCGCGCTTCACCGTCGCGTCGTTCGGATCGCCGGCCAGCTTCTCTTTCAGCCGCGCGATGCGCTGCGTCCGTTCGTCCGCCGTCGTCACCAGCCGCTGGTCGATCTCCACGGCGTGCTGCTTGTCCCGGTCGCGCGCGAGCTCGCGGGACGACTTCGTCGGGTCGTAGGACCCGGCGGACAGCACGCCTTCGGCGGCGAGGTTCTTCCGCATCTTCTCGGCTTCCGAGTCCCGCGGCGAACGCTTCAGCACCGCCTCGAAGCAGGCGAGCGCCTTCGGGAGGTCCTTCTGCGAGTAGTAGACCATCCCCGCGCGCTTCAGCGCTTCGTCGCCGACGGCCTTGTCCTCGCCGATGAACTCGTACACCGCGACCGCGGAGCGCAGGTGGCCGGCGCGCTCGAGCGCGGCGCCGAGCTTCAGGTTCACGCCGGTGTTCCTCGGCTGGTGGACCAGGTACTTCTCCGCGGCGAGGATCACCTGGTTCGAGTTCTTGGTGAGACCGCCGAGCAACATCGACAGCCGCGGGAACGCGCCCTGGATCACCGCGAGGAACGCGGGGGTCTTCTTGTATTCGCTCCACTTGACCAACGCCTGGCGCAAGTCCGCGCGCGCCTCGCCGTGGTCCGGCTTCAACTGCAGCACCTGGTGGTAGAGACTCACGGCGTAGGCGTAGTTCTTCTTGCGAACCGCCTCCTGCGCCTTTTCGACGTGCTTCGAAACGTCCATTCAGTCTCGCGCCGGTGTACCGGAGGATCTTGCGGAAGATCTCGCGGGCACCCGACTTCCGGGGTGCCGCGGAAACGGCGCACGCTATCATTCCGCCACCCGTGGGTCAACGCGGGCGGCTGCCGGCTCGGACGCGTGGACGATCGACATCGCGATCGATCCGCGCGCTCCGCCGAGACGAGATGAATCACTGATGGAACTGGTGACCTACCCACATCCCGCGCTCCTGCGCAAAGCGGCGCCGCTCACGGCCGTCGACGCGGACGTGAACGCGCGCATCGACGAGATGCTGCGCATCATGAAGGAGTCGAAGGGGGTTGGACTTGCGGCGCCGCAGGTGGCGTGGAGCGTGCGGCTCCTGGTCCTGAACCCGGGCGACGACCCGAACGACGACATCGTGCTGGTGAACCCGACGATCAAGAAGAAGCGCGGCCGCCAGCTCGGCGAGGAAGGCTGCCTCTCGTTCCCCGGCATCTTCGTGCAGGTCGAGCGCGCCCAGGAGATCGAGATCGAGTACCGCGACCGCCGGTTCGAGCAGAAGCAGGGCACGTTCTCGGACTTCATCGCGCGCATCATCCAGCACGAGATCGACCACCTCGACAACATCCTGCTGGTGCACCGGATGTCGCCCGCCGACCGGTTGCGCGTGAAGAAGGACCTCGAAGCGCTCGTGAAGGGCGCCTGAACCCGGCCGCGACCCCGTGCAGATCGTCCGCGTCCCCGCGCTCGGCCCGGCGATTCCGTCGCCTCGCGGTGGCGTCGCCACGCTCGGCGTGTTCGACGGCGTCCACCTCGGACACCAGGCGCTCCTGCGGCGCGTCGTCGCGGACGCGCGCGAACGGCGCGTCCCGTCGATCGTGCTCACGTTCGCGGTCCACCCGGTCGTCGTGCTGAAGGGGCTGCCGCCCCGGCTCGTCACTTCGCTCCCCCACCGGCTGCGGCTGTTCGAGTCGCTCGGCGCCGAGGTCGCGATCGTGCTCCCGTTCGACGACGCCGTGCGCCGGCTCGACGCGGGGACGTTCGCACGGGCCGTGTTCGTCGACGGCCTCGGCCTCTCCGGACTCGTGCTCGGACCCGACGCGCGCGTCGGCGTCGATCGCCGCGGCGACATCGATTTCCTGCGCGGGTTCTGCGCCGCGCATTCGATCCGGATCGAGGTGATCGAGCCGCTGTGCCTCGAAGGCGAGCGCGTGTCGTCGACGCGCATCCGCGCCGCGATCGCGGACGGCGATCTCGAGCGCGCGTCGCGGATGCTCGGGCGGCGCTGGTCGATGTTCGGCACGGTGGTGAAGGGCGAAGGTCGCGGCCGCAAGCTCGGCTACCCCACCGCGAACTTCGACCTGCACCACGAGATCCGCCCGCCGTCCGGCGTGTACGCGGTCACCAGCTCGATTTGCGGGCGCGAGGTCGGCGGCGTCATGAACATCGGCATCCGCCCGACCTTCGGCCCGGACGGCGACCTCACCGTCGAAGTGAACTACTTCGACTTCTCCGGCGACCTCTACGGGCAGGATCTCGAGGTCGTCCTGGTGCGGCGCCTGCGCGACGAGATGCGCTTCGCCTCGCGCGAGGAGCTCGTCCGGCAGATCGAGCGCGACGTCGATCAGGCCCGCAAGGCGCTGGTTTCGCCGTGACCGCGGCCGAGCGATTGCACGTGCGCGCGGATCGCCTATGATCTCGCGCCTTCCACGGGCGGGTAGCTCAGGTGGTAGAGCACTCGGCTGAAAACCGGGGTGTCGTCGGTTCAACTCCGACCCTGCCCACCATTCGATCGACGGGGCCCGCGGCGACGGTGTTCGCCGCGGGCCCCGCGCCGTTCGGACGCGAGCGACCTCGCGCCGGGTATGCTCCGCCGCGGCTGCGCCGGACACGGGCACCCGGGAGCCGATCGTGACGATCGTCCTGTCGTTGGTCGCGTGCCTCGCGCTCGTCGCGGGGTCGCGGGCGCCGGGGAACGAGTACCGCGTGTTCGTCGACGCGGGACCGTCCGGCGAGTTCACGCCGGCCGCGGAGATCCTCGCCGCGCTCCACGACGCCGAGCCGGAGCCGTTCGACTCCGCGCACCCGGAGCTCCTGCTCGATCGACTCCGCGCCGCGCCGCCGCGGTGCGTCGCGTTCGTGGTGCCGCCCGATTCGATCGACGTCGACTTCGCGCATCGCATCCTCGAGCTGTGCACGCAGGTCGACGACGATCCGTTCCCCGACTTCGAATACGGCTTCGTGACGGGTCGCGACGGCATGGCGGCGCAGCGCTTCGTCGCGAGCATCCGCGCCGGTCGATCGAAGCGACCCGGCGTCCGCGCGGAGATCTTCGGGAGTTGGGCCGGCGACGGCGATCCCGCGTTCACGCACAACCGCGCCGCGCGAGCGCTCGACCTCGATCTCGGGCAGGCCTACGTGCCGGAACGACTCTCGATCGGCGAGCGGAGCGTCCGGTCGGAAACCGCGCTGCGCGCGATGCGGGGCGAGGACTTCCTCCTGTTCTTCTCGCATGGCTACCCCGACTCGATGGAAGGCTGCTTCCGCGCGCGCGACCTGCGCGACTGGGGCGTGCGATTCGACGGTTCGCTGCTCGTCTCGTGCGCGTGCTTCAACGGCTGCCCGGGGAAGTGGTATGCGCCGACGCAGGATGGGCTTGCGCACGCGGCGCCGTCCCGCGACGACTCGATCGCGCTCGCGCTCCTCGACACGGGCATCCCCGCGTTCGTCGGCGGCGTCGATGCGTGGCACGGACCGCTCGCGGTGCAGGTGTTCGCGCTCGTCGTGGGCGAGGGCCTCTCGCTCGGCGCCGCGCAGAAGCGCATGCAGGACCGCCTCGCGCTCGCGTTCCTCCCGGACCGCATCGCGTATCCGCCGAGCCGAGAGTTCACCCAGCGCTTCGCCGGAGAAGGACGTTGGAACCGGCTCGGCAACGGCGGCGGCATGATCGTGTACGGCGACCCCGCATACGTCCCGCGGTCACGCGACCCGTCGGCGCCGGGCCCGGCCGGAACGACGACTCTGTCCACCGCGAACGGGCGCACCACGATCGTGATCGAGCAGCCGCCGCTCTCGATCGGCGGCGTCGGCGACGACTCGATGCTCGCGCAATACCGGTTGATGGACTACTTCAGCGTCACGACCGCCGATCTCGCGGGCGAGCTGCGCGGCGAGTGCCACCGCGTGGTCGCGCTCCCGGACGACGCGCCCGCGCCGAGATCCCTGCGCGTGCGATCGGCGCGGATCGGCGATGGCGACGGCAGGCCGCTCCCCACCGGCGAGCCGCAGGTCGTCGTCGAGGAGACGCCGCACGGACGGCGGCTCCACGTCCGCGTCCCGATCGACGTGAAGTTCATCGGCAGCGTCGACTGGGTCGCTACGTGCGTGCGCGGCTGGCGCATCGAGCTCGACGACGGTTGATCGAGCGAAGTCAGCGCGCGGCGAGCGCGTCGCGATAGATCGCGAGCACGCGCTCGCAGCGGCGGTCGTCGTCCATCCAGTCGAGCACGCGCCGGCGCCCGGCCTCCGCCATGCGCCGCGCAGCGTCGCGGTCGCCGATGAGGTCGAGGATCGCGCCGGCGAGAGCGCTCGGATCGCCGGTCGGAACGAGGCGACCGGTCACGCCGTCCTCGATCAGCTCGCGGTTCCCGCCGACGTCGGTGCACGCGACGGCGCAGCCGACCGCGAGCGACTCGCGCAGCGCGCCGGTCAGACCTTCGCCGTCCTTCGAGCAGTTCACGGAGACGTCGAACGCCGCGAGCATGCGCTCCGGGTCGGATCGGAACCCGGTGAAGCGCGTCGCCGCGAGCACGCCGTTCTTCTCCGCGAGCCGTTTGCCTTCGTCGACGTCGCCGCCGCCGACGACCAGGAACAGCGCGTCCGGACGCGCCGCGTGCACCTGCGCCGCGGCGGCGAAGAACCGGTTGTGCCCTTTCTTGCGATCGAGGTTCGCGAGGATCCCGACCACCGGGACCTCGGCCGCAATCCCGAGCTCCGCGCGCACCGCGGCGCGCGCGCCCGTAAGCGATGGCGCGAGGAAACGAGCTTTGTCGAACGAGCCGTACACGACCTCGATCTTGTCGCCGGCGACGCCGTCGTGCTCGACGAGCAGGTCCTTCACCGCGCGCGCGACCGCGACGATCCGCACCACGCGCGCGTCGCGGAAGGCCTCCGCCGTCGCGGGATCGGAGCGGTAGCAATTCCCTCTCTGCGCCACGACGATCGCGCCGCCCGGTGCGCCCGAGCCGAGCGCGGCGAGCGCGAACCGCAACGCGCGCTCGCGATGCGCGTGGATCACGTGCGGCGCGAACTCGACGACCTCGCGGCGGAACTGACGCCGGCCGAGGAACCGCGCGATCCCCTGCATCGCGACGCCGGAACTCGGGACCCCGCTCGCGATGAACGGCGCGAACGCTTCGCGATCCGCCGCCGGGTCGCCGCTCGCGTTGTGGACCACGCGCACGTCGTGACCACGCGCTTTCTGCGCGCGCGCGAGGAACAGCGCCTGGAACGCGCCGCCGCTGGTGACGCGATCGTGCGACAACAAATGGAGGATGCTCAGCGGGGCGTCGGTCACGGAGCGTCGAGTCCGATCATCGTACGCAGCTCGCGCACCGCGCACGAAGTCGCGCGGCCGTGGTTGTAGAACAGCCGGTCGGCGCGCTCGCGACGCTCCGCGCGCAAAGCGGCGGGGTCGGCGAGCGCACGCTCGATTGCGCCGTGAAGCCCCGCGACGTCCGCGACGACTTCGCCGCCGCCGCGCAGCCAGTCGAGATCCTCGGGGTCATCGCCGCCGAACCGCCGCTTCATGCTCTTCTTGAGCTTCTTCTCGTGACGCTCGACCGGGAGGAACACGATCGGCCGGTCGCGCAGCAGGAACTCGTTCGCGACGCTCGAAAGATCCGAGACGAGCACGTCGGCGGCCAAGAGGACCGGCGTCACGTCGTGATCGGTGACGAGGCGAACGCGACTGCCGCGCGCTCGCTCGACGACCAGCGCGGACCAGTCCGTCGCGAGGCCGCGGCGGAAGCGCGGCAGCGAGCGATCGTGGAGCTTCACGAGGACGTTGGTCGGGAGCTGCGCGAGCCGGTCGATGACGTCAGCGCCGAAGCGTTCGAGCGACGACCCGTGGTCGCCGGACCGCGTCGGGCAGTACGCGACGGTCGGAGTCGCCGGATCGAGGCCGAGCCGCGCGAGCAGCGCGCGCCCCGCCGCGCGATCGCCGAGCAGCGCGTCGGTCTTCGGCATGCCGACGCGCACGCCCTTCGGATCGTCCTCGCGCAGCACTCCGGTGCGGACGAACTTCCTGCGGTGGTACTCGCCGATCAGGAACAGCCGGTCGAAGCGACGCGCCTCCTTGCGCACCGCGTAGTTCTTCGGCGACGCGCCGTGGAACATCTCGACGAGCTGCGCCGCGCGACGAGATCGGAAGTGGAAGCCGGGGCACACCGCGACCTCCGTCGCGACGAGCGGCGCGAGCAACGGCGTGACCCACCGGAACGGGAAGTCGAGCAGCTCGCGCGCGAGCCGTTTGCCACCCCACCGCGCGGTGATCATCACTTCGACGTTCGGGTCGCGTGAGATCTCGCGCGCGACGGGGGCGATCACCGAGTAGCTGAGCGGCGTCGAGAGCGGGAACAGCACGCGCCGGCGCGTCGAAATCGCGAGATTCGTGCGCGGAGCTGCGGAATTGCTGGCGTGGTCCAGAGCAAGCCTGTGGAAAAAAGGAGGCGCGGGCGGGCCGAAGTGGCGCTTATATCTACCAATCGGTTTCGGGATTCGGACGCGTGCGCGAGTCGCGGTGAGCGGTGAGTCGAGGCTGCGCAATCCGCGGATCTGGCTCGGGGGGTGTGGCCGGACGGAGTGAACGAGCCATGAGCGCGAACATCCTGGTCGTGGATGACCTGGGCAGTGTGCGCGACACCATCAAAAAGATGCTCGAGCGCGAGCGGCATCGCGTCACGGCCGCCGCATCCGGCGCCGAGGCGCTGCGCTCGCTCGAGGATCATTCGTTCGACGCCGCGCTCGTCGACGTGAAGATGGCGCAGATGGACGGGCTCGAGCTCTTGCGTCGTATCCGCGCACGGTGGCCCGCGCTGCCCGTGATCATGATGACGGCATATGCGTCGGTGCCCTCGGCGGTCGACGCGATCAAGCTCGGCGCGATGCATTACCTCGAGAAGCCGTTCACGCGCGACACGCTGATCGCGACGATCGACAAGGCCCGCTCCGAAATGGGCGGAGGACGCGGTGTCGAGGTGCGCGGGTCGCCGTTCGAGAACGTCGTCGCTTCGTCCGATCAGATGACGACGGCGGTCGATCTCGCGAAGCGCGCCGCCACGATCGACAAGCCGGTGCTCGTCCTCGGGGAGCTCGGCACCGGCCGCGAGCTGCTCGCGCGCGCGATCCACGCCGCGAGCTCGCGCGCGAACGGGCCGTTCCTCGCCGTCCGCTGCGCGACTCTCGCCGGCGCGCACGCGCAGGAGGCCGACCTCTTCGGCGTCACGAGCGGCGCGCCCGGGCGGCTGCTCGAGGCGAACTCGGGCACGCTCTACCTCGACGAGGTCGTCGACCTGCACCCGGACGTTCAGGCGCGGCTCTCGCGATTCCTGCAGGACGGCGAGTTCGTGCGCTCCGCCGGCGGACCGACGCTGAAGGCCGACGTGCGCGTCATCGCGTGCAGCTCGCGCGACGCGGAGGCCGCGGCCGCCGACGGCGCGTTCCGCACCGACCTGCTGCACCGCCTGAAGTCGGTCTTGATCCGCGTGCCGCCGCTGCGCGAGCGGCGCGACGACATCCCGCGCCTCGCACAGCATCTGGCGCGGAAGCTGGAGCGGCGCGGAGCCACGCCGACGCGATTCACGAAGGACGCGCTCGCGGCGCTGACGTCGCACGCGTTCCCCGGCAACGTGAAGGAGCTGGAGGACCTCGTCGAGCAGGCGCTCGCGATGGCGCCCGGCGGCGAGATCGGGGCCGACGTCCTCGCGCGGCTCGGGCTGACGACAACGGAGGCCGAAGTCGTCGAGACGGGCGCGATGAAGAACCGCATCGACGAGACCGAGAAGCGCGCGATCGACGAAGCGCTGCGGCGCAACCCGAAGAACCTCAAGCACGCGGCGCGCGAGCTCAACATCTCCCGCACCACGCTGTGGCGGAAGATGAAGAAGCACGGCCTCGAGCCGAAGTAGTCGGCCGGCTCGCGCCGGCGCGCCGCGTCAACGCGCTTTCTTCACGTCCGCAGCGATCATGTCGCCGAGCGCGTCGGTCGGCACCACGCCTGCACCGAGCGACGGGATCTTGCCGCTGACGATGTTCTGTTCGACCGCGCGCTCGATCGCGGCCGCCGCCTTCGGCTGCCCGAGGTAGTCGAGCATCATCGACGCGGCCATGATCGCGGCGATCGGATTCGCCTGGTTCTTGCCGCGGTACTTCGGCGCGGAGCCGTGGATCGGCTCGAACATCGACACCTGCCCCGGGTGCAGGTTGCCCGACGCCGCGATGCCGAGCCCGCCCTGCAGCATCGCGCCGATGTCGGTGATGATGTCGCCGAACATGTTCGGCGTGACCGCGACGTCGAACCACTCGGGGTTCTTCAGCATCCACATGCACGCGGCGTCGATGTAGGCGTGGTCGGTCGCGATGTCCGGGTACTCCTTCGCGACTTCGGCGAACGTGCGGGTCCAGATGTCCTGCGCGCGCACGGCGTTCGCCTTGTCGATCAGCATCACCTTCCTCTGCTTGCCGCGCTTCTTCGCCGTCTCGAACGCATAGCGGATCGCGCGCTCGCAACCTTTCCGCGTGTAGATCATCGTCGCCATCGCGACCTCGTCCGGCGTGCCCTGCTTGAAGATCCCGCCGATGCGCGTGTACGCGTCCTCGGTGTTCTCCCGCACGAACACCATGTCGACGTCGGCCGGCTTCTTGTCCTTCAGCGGGCAGAGGCGCTCGTGGTAGAGCTTGACCGGGCGGAGGTTGATGTAGAGGTCGAGCTTGAAGCGGACGCCCGCGATGATCGCGTGCTCGAGGAGGCCGGTCTCGACGCGCGGGTCGCCGATCGCGCCGAGGTACACCGCGCTCATCTGGCGGAACTCGGAGAACACGGACTCCGGCATCGTCTCCTTGGTCTTCAGATAGTGGTCGGCGCCGAAGGGGTAGATCTTCGTCGCGTAGTCGAAGCCGAACGTCTCGGCCGACGCGCGCAGCACCTTCAGCGCCTCGCGCGTGACCTCGTCGCCGATGCCGTCGCCGGGAATGACCGCGATCTCGAGCTTCTTCACGAAGGAGTCTCCGTTCTCTGTGGCGGCGGGATCACACCGCCTCCCGTTGTTGACGCAAGAGTTCGTCGGGGTGCGCGAGCCGGCCGAACGCCGCGCTCGCGGCCGCCACTGCGACGCCCGCGCGGAACACGTTGCCGCCGGCGAGCCCGCCGACCGTTGCGAGCCCGACGTCGCCCGCGGCGAGGTCCGCGCCCGGGAGCCGCGTCGCGCCGGCGTCGACGGGCGACAGCACCAGCGCACCGGCGCGCAGGAGGATCGCCAGCGTCCCCTCTTCGACCGAGTGCAGGAAGTGGCGCCGCGACGCGGGCACGATCACGAGCCCGACGTCCTTGTGGAGCGAATGGTCCTTCAACAGGCGCGCGAGCAGTCGCAGGTCCTCGACGCGCGCACCGACGGTCGGGCCGATGCGGATCGCGCGGAGCGGAGTGTTCGGCAGCGCGGTGACCGGCCGGGACTCGGTCACGGCGCCCGGCGGATGCACCAACGGGACCTGGCCGTCGAGCACGACGCGCAGATCGTCCGCCGCCGCGTGCGCGTCGGGGAGCGCGTTGCGAACGAGGTCCGCGGTGCGCGTGCGCAGCCAAGTCAGCGTGCGTTCGTCGGGCACCAGGACGATCGCGCGTGCGCCCGCGTCGACGAGCGCGGCGACCAGCGCGATGCGCTCCGTGACCTCGAGCCGCTCGACGATCGGTCCGCCGAGCTCGAGCGCCGCACCCGCGACGCGATCGCGCGGCAGCGTCGCGAGCAGATGGTGCCCGACGTCGGCGCCGGACGCCCACCGCCCGAGCGTCCCGTCGACGGTGACGCGCAGCGTCCGCGGCACCACGACGCGCACGACGCCGGATGCGATCGCCCGCTCGCGGTCGGCTTCGTCGAGGACGAGCGCCAATGCTCCGGCCGCGCCGCAGAGTGCGACCATCGGGTCGGCGCCGACGACGAGCCGCCCCGGTTGCGCGAGCCCGCGATCGAGCAGCTCGACCGCAAGCGCGCCGCTTTCCGCCGGCGGAACGAACGCACGGACGCGATGCGCCGCCGCGAACGTCCGCGCGTGCGCGACCCGCCCTTGCCCGTCGCCGGGCGCCCAGCGGTCGATCAACAGCGCGATCCGCTCGGGGCTCGCGGGGACGATGCCCGCGGCCGGCAGCGCATCCGCGCCGAGCGCGACGAGATCGGGGCGCACGTCCACTTCGTCGCCGGGGAGGACGGAGTCCCGCCCGGCGACGCGCGCCAGGATCTTCTCGGTCAGCGTGAGCGCCATCAGCGGTCGCGGTCTGCGGAGCCGGCCGTCGATCAGACGGCTTCGACGAGGAGCGCGATGCCCTGTCCGCCGCCGATGCAGGCCGACGCGATGCCGTAGCGCTTCTTCCGATCGCGCAGCGAGTGGAGCAGCGTGAGAACGAGGCGAGTGCCGGTCGCGCCGAGCGGGTGCCCGAGCGCGATTGCGCCGCCGTTCACGTTGACCTTGTCGCGGTTCAGGCCGAGGTCCTTCTCGACGGCGAGGTATTGGGCCGAGAACGCCTCGTTGATCTCGAAGAGGTCGACCTGATCGAGCTTCACGCCGGTCTTCGCGCACACGTCACGGATCGCGGGCGCGGGTCCGATGCCCATCTCCGACGGCTCGACGCCGACGATCGACCAGCCGACGATCCGCCCCATCGGCTTCCATCCGCCGGCGCGCGCGCGATCGCCGGACGCGACGATCACCATCGCACCGCCGTCGACGATGCCGGACGCATTGCCCGCGGTCACGGTGCCGTCCTTGCCGAACGCGGCGGGGAGGCGCGCGAGCGCCTCGATCGTCGTCTCCGGCTTGATGTGATCGTCGGTCGTCACCATCTCGACCTTGCTGCCGCGCTTCACCTCGACCGGCGCGATCTCCGCGGCGAAGCGGCCGCTCTTCACGGCCTCGGCGCCGAGCTTGTGCGAGCGCAGCGCGAACTCGTCCTGCGCCTCGCGCGAGATCGAGTACTTCTTCGCGAGCTTCTCCGCGGTCTCGGCCATGAACAGGCCGCAGAACGGATCCTTGAGCGCGGTGAACAGCAGGTCCTCGAGTTCCATCTTGGCGCCGAAGCGGACGCCCGCCCGCAGTCCGCGCACGACGTGCGGCGCCTGGCTCATGTTCTCGATGCCGCCGGCGGCGACCGTCTTCGCCTCGCCGAGCAGGATCATCTGCGCGCCCGACACGATCGACTGGATGCCGGAGCCGCACAAGCGGTTCACCGTCAGCGCCGGCTTGTCGATCGGCACGCCCGCTTTCAAGGCGACGTGGCGCGCGCCGTAGATCGCGTCGGCGGACGTCTGCGACGCGTTGCCGACCACGCAGTGGTCGACCTCCTCCGGCTTCACGCCGGTCTTCGCGAACGCGGCCTTCAGCGCGTGCGCGCCGAGATCGATCGCGGAGACGTCCTTCAGCTTGCCGAAGCCCGGCGTGCCGGCGTACTCGGCCATCGGCGTGCGCGCGCCGCCCAGGATCACGAGCTCGCTCTTTTCGTTCATGTCGTCGCTCCCTGCGTTGTCGGTACGGTTCCGTTCGATGCCGCGTTCTCGCCCGCGATCACTCGCCGCGCCACTCCGCCTTCCGCTTTTCGACGAACGCCTTCAGGCCGTTCTTCGTGTCCGTGGTCGACATGATCCAGCCGAACAGCGCCGCCTCGTGCGCTTGACCTTGATCGATGTCCGAGTCGGCGCCGGCGTTCGCCGAGTCGAGGATGAAGCGGGTCGCGATCGGCGCGCGCGTCGCGAGCTCCTTCGCGAGCTTCATCGTCTCCGGCAAAAGGTCGGCCGGCTCGAACACGCGGTTCACGAGGCCGATGCGCAGCGCTTCGTCCGCGCCGACCGGCGTGCCGAGCAGCATCAGCTCGTTCGCGCGGCCGAGGCCGACGAGGCGCGGAAGGCGCTGCGTACCGCCGTAG
>CAZBOK010000047.1:0-17434 GCA_964493525.1 uncultured Phycisphaeraceae bacterium
GCGCCGCGCAACACCAGCTGACGGTCGACGAGATCGGTCGTGCGCTCGACGAACCAGCGCAGGGCATCGAGGCCGCGCTCGCACTTCGACGCGAGCTCCGCATCCGCTCCGACGTCGACCTCGATCGAATGAAACCGCGTCGGCGCACGGAGCCCGTGCACGTGGATCTGACCGTTCAAGTGCGCGGCGACCGCGGTGTCCGGGTAGATCGTGAGCAACGAGTATCGGGTCCACGACGTCGCCGCGACGTCGCGATCCGCCGCGGCGGCGGTTCCGGGCGAGCGGCCGTCGCCGTCAGCGCCGCTGCGGACCAGCCGGTCGAGGTCGTAGCGCGGCATCCCGATCACCGCCTGGCGATCGATCATTCGCTGGTAGCCGCGCTCGAACAGCTCGTTGTCGACGAGCGCGCGCAGGAGCGTCGTCGACACGCGCGTGAGGCCCGACGCGAACACGCGGCGCTCCACGTCGCCGGCGATCTCGGCCGCGACTGCGGGCGGAAGATCGGCTTCGACCACGAGCGCTTCCGCGATCTTGCCCTTGCTCCACGGCGACACGGTGTGATGCGCGAGCGCGTCGACGGTCGGACCGCCGGCACCGTCGGTCGGACGCGGACGGTCGTCGCGCACGCGGAGCTGCGCGCGGAGCCGCGCGCGCCGATCGCGCTCGAGGATGAACGCCTTCGCCGTCTTCGTGTGGCCGGTCTCGACCAGCACGCGCTCGATGAGGTCGGACACGTCCTCGATCGACGGCGTGCGGTCCTGCCACTCGCGCTCGATGAACAAAGTGACGACCGACGCCAGCTCCTCCGCGAGGAACCGGTCGCCGCCGCCGACGGAGCGCGCGGCGCGGTAGATCGCGTCGGCGATCTTGTTCTGATCGAACGGCACTTCGCGCCCGTCGCGCTTCTTCACGGGACGCATCGGGCGCGGCGACTCCGCCGAGCGTCCGTCGCTCTGCGCGTCGCCCTTCATCGCTTCATCTCACGATCGACCGGACGCTCGTCGGAGCGCCCGGCCGCATTCGGCGGACCGGTGTTGCGCTTCTCGAGCAGCGGCTTCAGCTCGTCGAGGAACTCCTCCACGTCCTTGAACTCGCGGTAGACCGAGGCGAAGCGCACGTAGGCGACGTGATCGAGCTCGCGCAGCGAGTCCATGACGAGCTTGCCGATGAACTTCGACGCGACCTCGGTGTCGAACATCTCGTTCAACTGGAGCTCGATGCGGTTCACGGTCTCGTTCAGACGATCCATCGAGACCGGGCGCTTCTCGCACGCCTTCGCGAGGCCGGACATGATCTTCTTGCGGTCGAACGGCACGCGCGAGCCGTCCTTCTTGATCACGTGGAGCGTGGGCTCCTCGATCTTCTCGTAGGTCGTGAAGCGCTTGCTGCACTCGAGGCACTCGCGGCGCCGCCGGATGACGAACGCGTCGCCGGACGTGCGCGAGTCGATCACGCGATCGTTGTTCGCCGAGCAGTACGGGCAGCGCATCTTGGGCGGGGTTCCCGGGGGGCGATCCCGCCCCGTTCCGCGCCCGATCGCGGCCTCGCGGAGGAGGATCGCGCAGCGATGTACCACCCAAGGAATTGTGTGTCAATTCGACGCCTGCCACCAGATCGCGGGGGTCGGGCGGTTTTCGGCCGCTCGCGGGCTCCCGCGGCCGCGGGCGGACGGACTACTTCCGGGGCCCGCTCCTGCCCGTCGTGGGAATCACCGCCGGCTGGGGTCCGGTCGGGAGCGGGAAGAAGTACTTGCGGATCACCTTCGACTCGAAGATCGCCCACGCGCTCGACACGAGCATGTAGAGCGAGAGGCCGGCCGCGTAGCGATAGAACATCACGCCGAACACGATCGGCATCACCAGCATGATCTTCTGCTGCTGCCGCTGCTGCGGGTCGGTCGGCTTCGGCTGCATCATCATCTGCGCGAGGAACGCCGCCGTCGCAAGGATCGGCAGGACGTTCAGGTGGATGCCGACGCCGGGGATCGTGGTCAGCGCATCGGGAAGCGAGAGGTCGCGGATCCACGCGACGAACGGCGCCTGCCGCAGGTCGACCGAGGTGCGGAGGATCTGGAAGATCCCGACGAACACGGGGATCGTGATGAACGACGACAGGCAGCCGAACAGCGGCGGCGTCGCCTTGTGCTCGCGAAGCAGCTTCATCTGCTCCTGCGCGAACTTCTGCGGGTTGTTCTTGTGGCGCTCGCGCATCTCGTCGAGCTTCGGCTTCAAGATCGCCATCTTCTGCGAGTACCGCGTCATGCTCACCTGCTGCATGCGCGTGATCGGGAAGACGGTGATGCGCACGAGGATCGTGAGCAGGATGATCGCGACGCCCCAGTTGAGCGTGAACCCGTGGAAGAGTCGCAGGCCGCCGAGCAGGAGCTTGTTGATCCAGCGCAGGCTCGTCCAGCTGCCGAAGTCTTCCTCGAGCAACGGCTTCATCACTTCGAGGCCTTCGCGCTCGAACACCGCGGGGTCCTTCGGGCCGGCGTAGTACCGGAACGAGCGGTGCACGAATGCGCCGCCGACCGGCGCGAGCTTCATGCGGCTCTGGAACCACGACTGCACTCCGGTCTCCGCCGAGTCGTCGGAGCGTGCGATCCACACGCGGTCGGACGAGCGCACCGACGGATCGTTCCCCGTGGGCGGATCGGGGATCAGCGCGACGCAGAAATAGAGGTTGCCCGCGCCGACCCATCCGACCGAGACCTTCTCGGACGTCGCCGCGCCATCCGCTTCGCGCGGAGACTTCAACGCCGCGTGGTACTCGCGCGTGACGCGCTGCTCCGCGCCGACCGACGCGAGGTAGGACGCCTCCGGCCCGCTCGTGTACTGGCCGCGCGTCACGTCCTCGAACCCGCCGGCTGCGACGAGCTCGTACTCTAGGTTCTCGAGTGCGGTCGACGCGTCGAGCGCGCGCACCGCGACGTCGACGCCGATCCAGTGGCGGCCCGGCTCGAACGTGAAGCGCTTCTCGAACTCGAATCCGTCCGCGGACGCGTAGCGGAACGTGACGGCGCCCTTGCCCGTCGCGTCGCGCTCGTCCTTCACGTCCCAGTCGACGTCCGAGAGCCGCCAGCGCGCTCGCGAGTTGGCGGAGACGACTTCGCGCAGCTCGAGCGGGCGGCGCTCACCTTCCTTGGCGGGGAACAGCGCAACGAGATCGTTCTCGTCGGTGCTGCGCGCGGTCTTCGCGTCGACGGTCTTCCAGTACTCCTTCAATCGCACCTGAGAGATCGCGGCGCCGCGGTTCGTCAGGTCGACGATCAGTTGATCGCTCTCGAATCGCTTGACCGGGATCGTGCCGACCTTCGTCGCGGGGAACTTTCCAGGCGCGTCCGCGCCGGCGTCGACCGGTGACGCCGGCGTCGTCACGTCCGTCGTCGTCGCGGGCTGCGACGCGTTCGCGGCGGCGCTCGTCGTCGGATCGATCGGCCGCTGCGGCGGCGTCATGATCTTCAGGTACACGAGCGTGAAGAGCGTCGCGACGAGGAAGGTGAGGAAGAGGCGTCGATCCAAGGCGGGGTCCGATCGTGAGCGCGCGACCGCTTACTTGCCGACCTTGAGTCGATCGGCGAGGTAACGCGGCAACACGCCGGTTGCGACGATCTTCTGCATCGTCGTGGGAAAGTCGTAGGGGACGCGCCGGAAGCGCACCGTGTCGCCGTCGAAGGTGACGTAGCTCGCGCGGTTGTCGCCGTCGCGAGGCTGACCCACCGACCCGATGTTCACGACGACTTTGCGGCCCGGAGTCCGGCGCACGCCGTCTGGCAGCTTCGCCGGCGGCAGAAATCCGCCGCTGTCGGGATATGCGCCCGGCACGTGGCTGTGGCCGACGAAGCAGAAGTCGCGGTCCATCTTCGCGAACACGTCCTGCATCTTCGCGGTGTCGGCGGCGTCGCGCGGCAGCATGTACTCGCGCACCGGATCGCGCGGCGAACCGTGGACGAGCAGCGCGTTCTCCAGGCGATGCGACTCCGGAAGGTCGCCGAGGAAGCCCCACAGGCGGTAGTTCTCGTCCTTCGGTGCGGCGGTCGAGTTCAACTGCTCGCGCGTCCACTCGAGAGCGATGCGCGCCTTCTCGTTGAAGTCCTCGGCATAGTACAGGACCGCGGCCTCGTGATTGCCGAGCAGCGTCAACTCGAACTCCATCGCGCGCAGGAGCGCGGCGCGCGGCTCCGGCCCGTAGCCGATGACGTCGCCGAGGCAGATGATCCGCTCGATCCCCTGCGCTTCGATGTCCCGCATCACGGCGTCGATCGCCTCCATGTTGGAGTGGAGGTCGGAGATGAACGCGATCATGGACAAGGGAGGCGAGGCTCCGCGCGGACTCCCCGCGCCGTCGGCGAGCGTGAACCCGGAGTTTCTAACGGAGCGCGTCCGCAGCGTCAATCGCGCCCGTTCTCCGTGAGATGACCGCGCTCGCGCAGCGACACGAACCCTCCCGGCCCCGACTCGCCGAGGATCACGTGGTCGAGCAGTTCGATGCCGACCAAGCGCCCCACTTGCGCGAGCCGCGCCGTCACCTCGAGGTCCTCGCGGCTCGGGTTCGGGTCGCCCGACGGATGGTTGTGCACGATGACCATCGCGAACGCCGACGCGCGGATCGCCGGCGCGAACACCTCGCGCGGATGCACCAGCGACGACGTGAGCGTCCCTTCCGACACGCGCTCGACGCGCAGCAACCGGTTCTTGCCGTCGAGCAGCAGCGCGAGGCAGACCTCCTTCTTCAGGTCGCGCAACCGCGCGCCGAGCAATCGATGCACGTCGGCGCCGGACTGGATGCGCTCGCCGCGCGGACGCGCGTCGGTCGCGACGCGCCGGCCGAGCTCGAACGCGGCGACGATGCGAGCCGCGAGCGCTTCGCCCACGCCGCGCACGCGCAGCAGTTCGTCCGCGTCCGCGCACGACAGTCCGCGCAGACCTTCACCGACGGCGAGCAGTCGGCGCGCGAGATCGGTCGCCGGGGCGCCGGGGATTCCCGAACCGATCAACAGCGCGATCAGCTCGTGCGCGGAGAGCGCGAGCGCGCCGTCGGCGAACAGACGCTCGCGCGGGCGGATCTCGAGCGGCCACTCCTTCAATGGCAGGAGTCGTTCCGCGGCCTCGTTCACGGCGGGGGTCGTCGAGGGGCTCATGCCCGACTCGACGGTTCGCGACGCGCGCGGTGACGCCGCGCACGCTCGGCTTCGCGATCAGCGCGACTTCACGATCAGCACCGGATCGCCGAGCACGGCCCGATCGCACACGTCCCCTTCATCCGCGAAGTCGACCTCGATGACCAGTTCTTTCGCGCCGGCGAGCGCGATCGACGGCAGCGCACGCGCGGGATCGCCCGCTCGCAGCACGGGGCTCTCGAACACCGCCTTGCCGTCGACCGCGACGCGGAACACGACCGAGCCGCGGCAGTCGAGCGCGAGGACTTCGTCCGACACGCCGACCGACGCATCGAGGCGCTCGAAGCCTCCGGCGAGGTCGAACGTCAGGCGCGACTTCGAATGCAGGCCGAGCCCGCGGCCGAACGTCTTGCCCGCGACGACGAGCGGTCCGCCCGACACGCTGCGGTCGCGCTGCCACTCGAACAGGAAGTCGTCCGACCCGCCGATGAACGGCGACTGCTCGACCTTCGTCGGAGTGAGGTCGCTCAGGTAGCGGAACCGCGTGCTCTTCAGGCGCACTCGACGGACGACGTCGAACGACAACTCACGCGGCGCTCCGAACGCGGGCGCGATCGTGATCGCGGTCGCCGACAACGCGGTCGCCCGACCGGCGAGCACCGACCCGGTCGACAGCTCGAGCTCGACCGGGACGCCGCGCGCGTCCGCCGGCGGCGTCTCCGCTCCCGCGGTCGCGACGACGATCGCCGCCACCTGCTCGAGCGGCAGCGTCAGCTTGCCGAGATCGCCGTCGGCGTGCACTCCGTCGCGTCCGATCGCGGTGATCGTCCCGCGCACGAAGTCCGTGTCCTGCGCGCCGCGTCGGTACACGCGATCGACGTCCGCTTCGCCATCGAACCCGACGACGTCCGGCCGCGCGTTCTTCGGACCGAACACCGCGGCGCGCACGACGTCGATCGGCACCTCGACCACGCCGATCCCCGCGACGTCGACCTTCACGGCGTCTTCGACCGACTCGCCGAGGCGTCCGACCAGGAGGCTGCCGTCGACGAGTCGCAGCGTGACGTCGTCGTCGACCTCCGCGGTCGGCGCGCCGGTCGGACCGGAAGCGACGATCCACAGGATCTCGGAAGCGTCGATCGAGCGGGGCCCGGCTGCGGAGTCGATCTGCACGCGCGCGCCGTCGAGCGCGAGCGCGGCCGCCTTCCATTCGTCGCCGGCAAGGGTTCGCACCGTGAGATCCGCGCCGCTCGCACGGGCGAGCACGGCGAGGAACGACGAGGCGACCAGGACTCCGTGGAGAACTCGCATCCGTGGGCTCCGATCCGGCGGGCGCGCTGTCTTAGCATCCCGGCCGCGACTCCACGACAATCTGTCGGTGCGCCGGTGCGCTCTCGGCCGCGCGACGACATCCTGACGACGGCCGCGCTCCGGGCGCGCGACGCTTCCCTGCGCGCGGACGCGCGCGACGCGCCGGTTCGCTGCGTTCCGCGCGATCGGCGCGAGTCCGCGCGCACGCGCACTCGAAGGCGGCACCGAGTTTGCTCGCCCGGCGCGCTTCCCGCGCCCGGGCGCACTGTGCAGTCCCGCGCCCGCGCGGAAGCAGGTTCCAGAGTCATTCGAGTCCCCCACGCGTCCGACGGCCGCGATCGCGACCCCGGACGCGGATCAACTCACGGAAGAATCGGGAGGCAGGACCCATGGCGAAGCAGCTCGCCTTCGAACAGGAAGCCCGCGAGCGACTCAAGGACGGAGTCGTCAAGATCGCGCGCGCGGTGAAAAGCACCCTCGGCCCGCGCGGCAGGAACGCCGTGATCGACAAGGGCTGGGGCGCGCCGACGATCACGAAGGACGGCGTGACGGTCGCGGAAGAGATCGAGCTGAAGGACCCGTACGAGAACATGGCCGCCCAACTCGTGAAGGAGGCCGCGTCGAAGACCTCCGATCAGGCGGGCGACGGCACGACGACCGCCACCGTGCTCGCCGAGGCGATCTTCCTCGAGGGACTGAAATACCTGACCGCCGGCGTGAACGTCGCGGCGCTGACGCGCGGGATCAAGAACGCCGTCGCCGCGGTGTCCGACGCGCTCGAGAAGGCGTCGAAGAAGACCTCCGATCCGAAGGAGATCCAGCACGTCGCGGCGATCTCTTCGAACAACGACCCCGAGGTCGGCAAGATGATCGCCGAGGCGATGGAGCGCGTCGGCAAGGACGGCGTCATCACCGTCGACGACGGCAAGAGCCTCACGACCGACATCGACGTCGTCGAAGGGATGCAGTTCGACCGCGGCTTCCTCTCCCCGCACTTCGTGACGAACCCGGAGAAGATGGAGGCCGAGCTCGGCAACGCGTACGTCCTCATCCACGAGGACAAGCTCTCGTCCGCCAAGGTGCTGGTCCCGATCCTCGAGAAGATCTCGCAGTCCGGCAAACCGCTGCTCGTCATCGCCGAGGACGTCGATGGCGAAGCGCTCGCGACGCTGGTCGTGAACAAGCTGCGCGGCATCCTGAAGTGCTGCGCGGTGAAGGCGCCCGGCTACGGCGATCGGCGCAAGGCCATGCTCGAGGACATCGCGATCCTCACGGGCGCGAAGCCGGTCTTCAAAGACCTCGGCACGAACCTCGAGCAGGTGAAGCTCACCGACCTCGGCACCGCGAAGAAGATCACGGTCGGCGCGGAGTTCACGACGATCGTCCAGGGCGGCGGCGACACGAAGCGCGTCAAGGCGCGCGCCGACCAGATCAAGCGCGAGGTCGAGACCGCGACGTCCGACTACGACAAGGAGAAGCTGCAGGAGCGGCTCGCGAAGCTCGCGGGCGGCGTCGCGCAGATCAAGGTCGGCGGCGCGACCGAAGTCGAGGTGAAGGAGAAGAAGGCCCGCGTCGAGGACGCGCTGCACGCCACGCGCGCGGCGGTCGCGGAGGGAATCCTCCCCGGCGGCGGCGTCGCGCTGCTCCGCGCTCGCAAGGCGCTCGACAAGGTCGAGGGCGAGGGCGACGAGCGCTTCGGCGTCGAGATCCTGAAGCGCGCGCTCGAGCAGCCGCTCCGCACGCTCGCCACGAACGCCGGCGCCGACGCGCCGCTGATCCTGCGCGAGGTCGTGAACGGCAAGGGCAACTATGGCTGGGACGCGAACGCCGACGAGTTCTGCGACCTCATGGAGCGCGGCGTCGTCGACGCGACGAAGGTCGTGCGCTCCGCGCTGCAGAACGGCGCCTCCGTCGCGATGCTTCTCCTCACCACCGACGCCTTGATCGCCGACCTGCCCAAGAAGGAGAAGGCGGGCGGCGGCCACGATCACCACGGCGGCGGTGACGAGATGGGCGGCATGGGTGGCATGGGCGGTATGGGCGGAATGGACTTCTGAACTCGGACAAGAACCGGAGACACGAGACCATGGCGAACTCGAACAAGATCCGTCCCCTCGACGACCGTGTGGTGGTCGAAGTGCTCGAAGCCGAAGAGCGCACGGCGGGCGGAATCCTCCTGCCGGACACCGCGAAGGAGAAACCGCAGCGCGGCCGCGTCACCGCGGTCGGCGAAGGCAAGCGGAACGACGACGGCAAGCGCGTCGCGCCCGTGTTGAAGACCGGAGACGTCGTGATCTTCGGCAAATATGCCGGCAGCGACGTCGAGCTGGACGGCAAGGAATTCAAGATCATGCGCGAGAGCGAGATCCTGCTCCGCGTCGAGAGCTGAGGAGTATCCCGCGATGGCGAAGCAGCTGTTGTTCCAGGAAGAAGCGCAGCGGAAGATCCTCAAGGGGATCGAAAAGCTCGCGAAGACCGTGAAGATCACGCTCGGCCCCGGCGGTCGGAACGTGATCTTGAAGAAGTCGTTCGGCTCGCCGGTGATCACGCGCGACGGCGTGACGGTCTCGAAGGAGATCGAGCTGGAAGATCCGTTCGAGAACATGGGCGTGAAGCTGGTGAACGAGGTCGCGACCAAGACGAACGACGCCGCGGGCGACGGCACCACGACCGCGACGGTGCTCGCCGAGGCGATCTTCAAGGAAGGCCTGAAGCACCTCACGTCCGGCGTGAGCCCGATGGGCTTGAAGCGCGGCATCGACGCCGCCGTCGCGTGCGTCGTCGAGGAGCTGAAGAAGCTGTCGAAGCCGATCAAGAACCCGTCCGAGATCGCGCAGGTCGGCACGATCTCCGCGAACCAGGACGTCGCGATCGGCAAGCTGCTCGCCGACGCGGTCGAGCGCGTCGGCAACGACGGCGTGATCACGGTCGAGGAAGGCAAGTCCGCCGAGACCGCGGTCGACTTCGTCGAGGGCCTGCAGTTCGACAAGGGCTACCTGTCGCCCTACTTCGTGACGAACGTCACGACGATGACGTGCGAGTTCGAGGACGCGTACATCCTCATCCACGAGAAGAAGCTCTCGAACCTGCGCGCGATGCTGCCGCTGCTCGAGAAGGTCGCGACGACGGGTCGTCCGCTGCTCATCATCTCGGAGGACGTCGAGAGCGAGGCGCTCGCGGCGCTGGTCGTGAACAAGCTGCGCAACGTCCTCGCGTGCTGCGCGGTGAAGGCGCCGGGCTTCGGCGATCGCCGCAAGGCGATGCTGCAGGACATCGCGGTCCTGACCGGCGGCCAGGCGATCACCGAAGAGCTCGGGCTGCAGCTCGAGAACGTCGGCCTCGAATCGCTCGGCCGCGCGAAGACGATCAAGATCGACAAGGACAACACGACGATCGTCAAAGGCGCCGGCAAGCGGGTCGACATCGACGCGCGCATCTCGCAGGTGAAGGCGCAGATCGAGAAGACGACGTCCGACTACGACAAGGAGAAGCTGCAGGAGCGGCTCGCGAAGATGACCGGCGGCGTCGCCGTCATCAAGGTCGGCGCCGCGACCGAAGCGGAGTTGAAGGAGAAGAAGCTGCGCGTCGAGGACGCGCTGCACGCGACGCGTGCGGCGGTCGCGGAAGGCATCGTCCCCGGCGGCGGAGTCGCGCTGATCCGCACGCTCCCCGCGCTCGCCAAGCTGAAGCTCCGCGATGACGAAGCGTTCGGCAAGCAGGTGATCGAGCGCGCGATCCAGGCGCCGTTGTTCTGGATCGCCGCGAACGCCGGTGAAGACGGCTCGGTGGTCGTGTCCGAGGTGAAGTCGAAGGACGGCTCGTTCGGCTGGAACGCGCTCGAGCGCACCTACGGCGATCTCGTGAAAGCCGGCGTCGTCGACCCGACCAAGGTCGTCCGCTCGGCGCTGCAGAACGCGGCGTCGATCGCCGGTCTCCTGCTCACCACCGAGACACTCGTGACGGACCTGAAGGAGAAGAAGTCGCCGGTCACCGGCAGCACGTCCTGATCGGCGACGATCGCACCGCGCGCGGCCGCGCGCCCGTTCCTCGCGACGGGCGCGCGGCCCGCCGACAATGAAGGCCGTCATGGCGAAGCGCGACTACTACACGGTCCTCGACGTCCCCAAGAACGCGAGCGCGGACGACCTCAAGCGGGCTTACCGGAAGCTCGCGTTCAAGTTCCACCCCGACCGCAACCCGGGCGACGCGGACGCCGAAGCCAAGTTCAAGGAAGCGGCCGAGGCCTACGAGATCCTCTCGGACGCCGAGTCGCGCCGCGTCTACGACCAGTTCGGACACGCCGGTCTCGAAGGCGCCGGCGCGGGCCCGCGCGGCTTCTCTAGCTTCGATGACATCTTCTCCGCGTTCAGCGACATCTTCGGCGGCGGAGGCGGCGGCCGCTCGCCGTTCGACGACCTCTTCGGCCGCGGCGGCCGGCGATCGCGCGCGGAGCGCGGCAACTCGCTGAAGTGCGAGCTGACGCTCACGTTCGACGAGATCGCCCGCGGCGTCGAGAAGACGATCGACCTGAAGCGCAACGAGCCGTGCGAGGAGTGCGAGGGTTCCGGCGCGAAGAAGGGGACGAGCCCCGTCGCTTGTCCCGATTGCGGCGGCGCGGGCGCGATCCAGGTGTCGCAGGGCTTCTTCGCGATCCGACAGACTTGCCCGCGCTGCCGCGGTGAAGGCACGTTCGTGCAGACGCCGTGCGAGAAGTGCCGCGGCTCGGGCCGCGTGCCGCAGCGCCGCGAGATCACCGTGCGCGTCCCGCCCGGCGTCGCCGAAGGCACGCAGCTCCGAGTGACGGGCGAAGGCGAGTCCGGACGGAACGGCGGACCGCGCGGCGACCTCTACTGCTTTGTGAAGCAGGCCCCGCATCCGATCTTCCAGCGCGAAGGCGACGACCTCATCTGCGAGATGCCGATCTCGTTCTCGCAGGCGGCGCTCGGCGCAGACGTCGAGGTCCCGACGCTCAAGGGCAAGACGAACCTGAAGATCCCGCGCGGGACGCAGACCAACAAGGTGTTCCGGCTGCGTGGCCTCGGCCTGCCGAACGTGTACGGTCAGGGGCGCGGCGAACTCCTCGTGAAGGTCGTCATCGAGACGCCGAAGAAGCTATCGCCGCGACAAGAGGAGCTCCTGCGCGAGTTCGCGGAGACCGAGGAGCTGCAGGTCTCTCCGCAGCGGAAGTCGTTCCTGGACAAGGTGCGCGACCTCTTCGATTGACGGATGAACATGAAGAAACGACGCGAACACGACGACGACAACCCGGAGCAGAGCGGGGCGGAGCCCACGCGCGACGAGAGTGCGACCGAGAGCGCCGCGACCGACGACGCGCTCGCGAAGGCCGCGCAGGAGCGGGATGAATTCAAGGACCGCTTCGCGCGCGCGCTCGCGGACATGGACAACCTCCGCAAGCGCACGCAGCGCGATCTCGAGGACGGCCGCCGCTACGCCGTCGCGGAGATCGCTCGGGACCTGCTCGAAGTGCAGGACAACCTCCAACGCGCGCTCGCCGGCGTGCCCGCGGACGCGCGCGACTCGGGACTCGCCGCCGGCGTGCGCCTCGTCGAGGAGCAGATCGCGAAGCTGCTCGCGACGCACGGCGTGCAGCCGGTCGCGTCGGTCGGTCAGCCGTTCGACCCCGCCGTTCACCAGGCGATCGCGACCGAGTCGCACCCCGAGTTCCCACCCGGGACGGTCACCAGCGAACTGGTGCGCGGCTACCGCATCCACGATCGACTCCTGCGTCCCGCGATGGTGAAGGTCGCCGCCGCCGACGCCGCGACGCCGATGGGCGGCGTGAGCGACGAGGGCTGATCGATGCCGACCTACGAGTACGAGTGCTCGTCCTGCGGCAAGCGCTTCGACGCCTTCCAGTCGATCACCGAGAAGCCGCTCAAGAAGTGCGAGCTGTGCGGCAAGCACACCTTGCGTCGATTGATCAGCGCCGGAGCTGGCCTCATCTTCAAAGGCAGCGGCTTCTACATCACCGACTACAAGTCGAAGGGCGCGAAGGACGACGCCGCGAAGGCCGAGAAAGCGGAGAAGGCGGAGTCGAAGAGCGAGGCGAAAACGGAGTCGAAGGCGGACTCCGGAACCGCGGATTCGAAGCCGGCGCCGAAGTCCGATCCCAAGCCGTCCGGCGCGAAACCCGGGAAAAAGCAGCCGAAGGCTTGAGTGCGGGGCACTCGCCGCCCGAAAGCTGAGCTATCTCGACCGCCATGTCCGACAACCTCGCTTCCAAGATCGATCGCGAGCTCGACAACGAGATCCTCCTCGCCGGGGATCTCGCGACGCAATCGCTCGAGTGGAAGAGCCGCCCCACGCGCCTCGAGTTCTCGTTCAACAACCTGTGCAACCTGAAGTGCGTGATGTGCGCGAAGTCGGACGACGAGCCGAACTGGCTCCTCGACGAAGAGGTCGGCATCCGCTTCCTCGACGACGTGCTGCCGTGGACGCTGCACTGGACGCCGTCGGCGAACAGCGAACCGCTCTTGAACGACGTGAACCTGATCGCCGATCTCGCGCGCAAGCACGTCGTCTGGCTGCACCTCTTCACCAACGGCACGCTCCTCACGCCCGAGCGGTACGGCAAGATCCGCGACCGCCTGCACAAGCTGTGGATCTCGCTCGACGCCGCCACGAAGGAGACCTTCGAAGCGATCCGCGTCCCTGCGAAGTGGGACGTCGTGATGGGCAACGTGAAGAAGGTTTTGCCGGTCGCGCTGCAGGACGGCGTCGAGGTCACGTTCAACTTCGTGCTGATGGCGAAGAACTGGCACGAGGCCGCGGGCTACGTCGACCTCGTCGCGGACCTCGGCGGCAAGGCGTGCAACATCCAGGAGCTGCTGCCGAACTCGACGCAGTTCGAGTCGCTCAAGTGGGAAGGCAAGGTCTCGCCGGAGGACCTCGGGAAGTCGCTCACCGCGGCGCGCGAACGCGCGGCCGCGCGGAAGGTCGACCTGACGCTCGAACTGCGTCCGCCGTTCCAGGCGAAGGACTACCACAACCCGCCCGCCGAGAGCTTCAAGGCGCCGATCGCCGAGCTGCGCCTGCGGCACACCGACGCGATCGCGCGCACTCATCCCGGCTTCTGCGCGATGGCGACGAGCTACCTCAAGGTGAATCCGGACGGCGCCGTGTACCCGTGCTGCCGCGGACCCGAAGAGTTGAAGATGGGCGACGCGAAGACGCAGCGCTTCGAGGACATCTGGAACGGGCCGAAGTATCAGGCGTTCCGCAAGGCGATGTTCGAGGGGAACTACCCGAAGCCGTGCGCCGACTGTTACGTGCTGGTCGGCAACCCCGCGTTCCAGCGCATGAAGAAGGATGCCGCAGAGCGCGGCACGCCGCCCGTCACGAGTTCTTGAGGCCCCGCTTCCGCGCGTCCGCGACGAGCTTCGCGGCGTCGGCCTCGCTCAACCGCTCCGCCTGATCGACGAGCATGACCGGGATGCCGTCCTTGATCGCGTACTTGAGGCGCGACGTCGGGCAGAACAGGAAGCCCTCCTGTTCGAAGAACACGAGCGGCGCCTTCGACTCCGGGCAAGCCAGGATCTCGAGAAGCTCGGGGTCGAGGGTCATCGTGCGCTCCTCCGGTGCGGGTCAGTCCGCGGAGAATCGACCGTGCGCGACGCGTCGCGTCAAGCGAGGAACGCGAGCGGCTCGAACCGTTCGCCGAGCACGGCGTGCGAATCGCCGCCGAACCAGCGGTCGATGACCGCGGCGTACGCGCGCCGGAAATCGGTCGTGAACACGAGGTCGCCGTTTTGGTCGAGCGACTCGAGCGACGCCGGCTTGCCGTAGAGGCCGCCCTTTACTCGCTTGCCGAGCACGAACATCGGGCCGGCCGTGCCGTGGTCGGTGCCGCCGCTCGCGTTCGCGGCGACCCGGCGGCCGAACTCGCTGAACGTCATCACCACGACGCGCTCCGCGAGTCCGTGCGATTCGAGATCCGACTGGAACGCGGCGAGCGACGACGCGAGCTCGCGGAACAGGCGCGACTGGCGGCCGAGCTGCCCCGAGTGCGTGTCGAAGCCCGCAGCCTGCAGCACGTAGACGCGCGTCCCGAGTCCACCCGCGATCAGCGCCGCGACGTTCTTCAGGTCGTTCGCGAGCTTGTCGCCCGGGTACTGCGCCGCCGCCTGGTACCCCTTGACCGCTTCCGCCACCGAGCGCGACGACGCCCGCGCGTCGAGGTACGCCTTCCTGAGGAACGCGCGCGCGCGCTCCGACACGTCCTGCGAGCTGACCGCGGAGTCGAGCGTCTTCGCGGCGCCGGCGTCGCCCTTCAATCGATAGTTGCCCGGGGAGTCGAACGTGACGGCGCGATGCTCGTCCGCTTCGCACGACAGCGGCACTCGCGGAGTGATCGCCATCACGAGGTTCGGATCGTCGACGTCGCGGAACCGCTGATCGACGAGACGCCCGACCCAGCCGGTGCCGAGTCGCCGGCCCTCGAGGTCGCCCGCCTGCCAGATGTCCGACGAGAGGAAGTGCGAGCGGACCGGATCGGGGTATCCGACGCCTTCGACGATCGCGAGCTTGCCGGAGTCGAACGCGGCCTTCAGCGGCTCCAGATCCTTGTGCAGCCCGCGCGCGTCGTCGATCGCGAGCACGTCCTGCGCGCCGAGCGCGAGCGCGCCGCGCGCTTTCCGGTACGCGTCGCTCGCGAACGGCACGACCGTGTTCAGCCCGTCGTTGCCGCCCGCCATCTCGATCAGGACGAGGATGCGGTCGGGCGCATCGGCGCCGGCGAGCGCGCCGAACGCCCGACGCACGAGGATCGTCGGTGCGAACGCCGCCGCTCCGACGAGGGACGAGAGCTTCAGGAACGACCGGCGATCGAGGCGTGAATGCGTCATGGTCGGCCTCAGTTCAACTGGTACTCGGGAAGCGACAGGATCAGGTGGACGCAGTCGTTCAACAGCTCGCGCGTCGCGACGTCGGACGGGTCGAACGCGTCGTCTCCGAACGGGGCGACGTAGCGCGCGAGCTCGGCGACCGTGGCACGCGTGGGCGAGACCGGCAGCAGCCGATCACAGAGCGCGGCGACCGCGGCGCTCGCCGTCGTCGCGGAGCCGATCATCGCGGACGCATCGGTCCCCGGCCGCCAGTCGCGAGCACGCGCGGCCGCGATCCGCGCGAGCGGATCCTTGCCGCCGCGCTCGGGGCGTCGCTCCTTCGGATCGACGCCGTGCACCAGCGTGCGCGCGACGTTCGCGCGCTGCAGGATCGTCGACGACGAGATCCAGTCGTCGCCCCCGTCCCAGCCCTTCACGTTCGGCGGCTCGAGCAGCGACTGCCCGAGCTGCTCGCAGGCGAACGCGGGGAACGGCGCGGGCGGCGCTTCGATGCCGAGGCGACGCACGGTCCCGACGAAGAACTCGACCGGGCTCTTGAACAGCGCCGCGCGCGACTGCGGCGCATAGAACTCGGCGGAGCGGAACAGCTCGCGCAGGAGAGTGCGCACGTCGTCGTCGCTCGCGGCGAAGTCGGCGGCGAGCGCGGCGACGAACGCGTCGGGCGGATCGGGACGCATGAAGAACGCGACCAGCTTCCTGGTCACGAACGGCGCGCACGCCGGCTGCTCGAGCAGGATGTCGAGCACTCGATCCCCGTCGAGGTTGCCGGTGACGCCGAGCACCGTCTTTGAACCCGGGTCGTGTTGGCGCGGCCGCTGCACGAACTCCGCGCCGTCGATCCCCCACCCGGTGAACGCGCGCGCGGCCTCCTGGATGTCCTTCTCGGAGTAGTTGCCCGGGCCGAGCGTGAACAGCTCCATCACCTCGCGCGCGAAGTTCTCGTTCGGGTGTCCGCGGCGGTTCTTGTCGTTGTCGAGGTAGGCGAGCATCGCCGGTTCCTTCGACGCCCGGTGCAGCAGCGAGCGGAACGAGCCGAGCCCCTCCGCGCGGTAGAGGTCGATCTGCCGCGCCATCGCGTACGAGTTGCGCACGTCGCGCTGCGACGACGTGAAGTAGCCGTGCCAGAACAGCGCGAGCTTCTCGACGAGCGGCGCGTCGCCCGCGATCATCCGGCGGATCCAGAAGTCGCGGTACTCCTCGGCCTGGATGCGATCGTCGCGCGCCATCTCGCGGCGCGCCGCCTGCCGCTCTTCGTCGGTCGCGCTCAACATCGTCATCGGATCGGGGCGGCGGTACTTGCGCTCGGCCGGGAATCGCTGCGGCGGCGCGACGGGTGAGAGCAGCCGTTCGACGGCGCCGTCGAGCCCGAGCGCGTGGAACTGCGCGATCTCCGCCGGAGTGCCGCCGAACCCGGCGCGGTCGAGCAGGTGTCGCGCGGTCTCGAGCGTCCATTGGTCGGCGGGTAGCGGCGCGAGAGCCGAGTCGTCGGGCATCGTGACGGAGATCAGGAACAGAGCCACGCTCAACATCGGAGGACTCCGGGTGGGCTCGACCGCTGGGGCGTCGATTCAACCGGATTCTTCGTCCGTCGTTGCGCAGGACTTTGGCGCGGGGGTCACATCGCGGGAGAGCGGCTCAGCGCGCGACACTGCGCATCGGCGCGACACGGGCGCGGCCACGGGATCGCGCGATACCCGTCGAGCGCGACGCGGTCGGTCCAATGCGTCGGGCGCGCCGGCTCGTCGCGGAACAGGTCGGTGCTCACGTATTTCTTGTGGCTGTCCGGGAGCACCGTGGCGACGACCGCGTCGACGCCGATCGAACGGGCCGCCTCGATGGCTCCGATCAGGTTCGCTCCCGACGAGATCCCGACGCCGAGGCCGAGTTCGGACGCGAGCCGCCGCGACATGCGGATCGCGTCGCCGTCCGACACCGAGATCACCTCCGACAACTCGTGGAGGCGGACGATCGCCGGGACGAACTCGTCGGAGATCCCTTGGATCCGATGGTGACCGCAGTGGCGCCCGGTCGAGAGGATCGGCGATTCGATCGGTTCGATCGGATGGATCCGCGCCGACCGGTTCCCCGCGCGGATCGCGCGACCGACGCCCATCACGGTGCAGCCGGTGCCCACGCCGGC
>CAZBOK010000048.1:0-17368 GCA_964493525.1 uncultured Phycisphaeraceae bacterium
CCCCTCGCCGCTCGGGCGACTCCCGCTCGGGTCGCCTCCCGCCTGCGTCTTCTCGGAGTCGGCGAGCGCGACGCCGTCCGCGTTCGTCGGCGCGGACGCCGGCATCGACGCCGGGGCGTTCGCCACCGGCTCCGGCGGCGGCGTCGAGGGTTCGAATCGCAGCGCCGCGTTCGGCACCTGCAGCACGTCGTCGCGGCGCGCGACCTCGAAGCGCACGTTCGCCGTGAGGTACGGCAGGAGCCGCGCGTTCGAATTGTCGGTGATCACTTCGACCGTGTAGGTCACCACGTTCTGCGTCATCGCCGCGTTCAGGCGGACCTTCTGAACCTCGCCCTTGAAGGACTCTCCGGAGAACGCGTCGACCGAGAACGTCACGGGCTGACCCGGGTGGACGTTTCCGATGTCGGCCTCGTTCACCGCGACCCACACCTCCATGCGCTTCAGGTCCTTCGCGATCAGGAAGAGGCTTGGCGCGTTCAGGCTCGAGACGACCGTCTGACCGATGTTCACGCGACGATCGATGATGATCCCCTTCACGGGGCTCTTGATGACGCAGAAGCCGAGGTTGCGCTGCGAGCGGAAGAGCGACGCCTCGGACTGGCTCACCGAGCTCTCGGCCTGCACGATCGACGCCGCGCCGACTTCGACCGCGGCCTTCGCGCTCTCCCACGTCGCGCGGTAGCCGTCGACCTCCGCCTGCGTCAGCAGGTCGGGAGTGTTCAGCGCCTCGGCGCGTTTCCAGTCGGCTTCGGCCTGCCGCAGCTTCGCGTTCAGTTGGTCGAGGTCGGCCTTCGCGCGCGTCACGCTCGCCTTGGCCTGATCGAGCTGCGCGGTCGCGGAGCGCACGTCCGCGCGATACACGGAGTCGTCGATGCGGGCGAGCACGGCGTCCTGGTCGATCTCGGAGCCGTAGTCGATCGGTTGTCCCTTGATGTCGGTGCCGAACTCGATGATCTGCCCGGCGATCTGCGCGCCGACGTCGACGACTTCCTCCGGTTCGATCGTGCCGGTCGCGGCGATGGTGACCACGAGGTCGCCGCGCGTCACGGCGCCGGTGCGGTATTCGGTCGCGCGGCGCACGACGTCGCCCTGATACCAGCGGTACCCCCACCACGCGCCGTAGGCGAGAGCGGCGAGGACGACGAGTCGGACGATCCAGCGCATGCGAGGATCTTGCCGGGGACCGCCCCGCCGCGCCAGATCAACGCGGCGCCTCGCGCGCGAAGATTCGATCGCTCGATGCAGATCCGGAGCGGTCGTCGAGCGCGCCGCGCGCTCCGCCGGCGAAGATCGTGAGCTGCGGCACGTTCCAGCTCACGTCGTCGGCCCGCCCGTCCTCGAACACGACGTGCGCCCCCTCGGCATCGCGCGTCACGCGGAGACGCGCTTCGCAATCGAAGGAGACCGGGGGCGATTTCAGGCTCGGCATCGATTCGAACGCCGGCTCGCCGCGCGCGGCACGGAGCGCGAGCCTCCTGCCACGCGCTCGTCACTCGCGCGCGATCTTCGACTCGCGCTTCTCGTCGGGATGCATCCCCTGCTCGATCATCGCCATCCGCTCGCGGTGCCGGATCACGCGCTTCACGATCGAACTGATGGCTCCCATGATGATCGCGACGATCGCGACGAGCATCGCCAACTGCTCGGCCCGTAGACCCTTCAGCCATTCCATCGATCGATCTCCAGTGTGGGGGCGCCCGCGACGGCGGCGCATCCTGCGCGATTGATTGGTGGCGCGGAAGCCCTCAATCCTTCGGCAGGAACGCGATGCATTCCACTTCGACGCGCGCGCCGAGCGCGAGGCCGCTGCCGGCGAGCGCGCTGCGGGCCGGGAAGCCGTGCGGGAAACGGCCGCGGTAGACCTCGTTGAAAACGGGCCAGTCGCGGATGTCGGCCAGGAAGACCGTGCACTTCACGACGTCATCGATCGACGCGCCGTGCTTCGCGAGGACGGCCTGCATGTTGTCGAGCGCCTGCGCGGACTCCGCCTTGATCCCGCCCGGCACCAACTCGAGCGCGCCGGACGCGTTGCCGATCTGCCCCGACACGAACAAGAGGTCGCCGGCCCGCACGGCATCGGTGAACGGCAACGACGCGACGCTCGGCGCCGCGGCCGGCGGAGCGGTCGACGGCGCGCGCGCGATCGAGTTGTCCATGTCGGACGCGATCTCCCAACGGTCGCCGTCCTTCACGAGCGCGAGCGTGAACTTGCCGGCCTCCGGCGCGCCGGCGCCGTGTCGATAGGTGCCGACGATGAATCCCGAATCGCCGCTCGTGCGGTGTCCGATCGGCGTGAGGTCCAGAGCGCCGCCCGCGCCGGCGTAGGCCGCGCGGATCGCGTCGCGACCGCGCACCGGCGGCGCGCCGTCCGACATCACGAACCCGTCGTCCGCGAACAGCGCCGCGAGCGCGTCGGCGTCGTGGGCACGCCACGCGCGTTCGTAGTCGCGCAGGACGCGATCGAGCTCCGGCGGAAGGACGTCCGGTGCAGCGGGCGCGACCCGCGCGGCCGAGGCGTCGGGACGGACGACGGTGCAGGCGATCGGGCCGGCGCACAGAACGAGAGCGAGGGCGAGCGCTCGGGACATCGACGACTCCTCGAGGATTCGGAACCGGGGCCGAGATCGTGGGAAACACGCGAGCCGAGCACAAGCGGGCGCCCGCTGCCGGGTCATCGACGGATCTCGTGTCGTCCCGCGCGCGATCCGTCGCCTCGACCCGTGGACCGCGGGGCCCGGATCGTCCGGCGCGACTCGCGACACGAACCAAAGACCGGCTCTCCACAGGAGGTCGCCATGAAGTCCGTCATCCTCTCCCTCGTCCTCTCCGTCGCCGCCGCGGTCGTCGCTCCGCTCGCGCAAGCGAACGTCACGCAGGCGCATCGCGACGCCGTCCTCGTGGTCGGTCCGATCCCGGCCGGCATGCCCGCGCCGATCCTCGAGGCTTACGGGAACGCGGACGCGCTCACGCAGACGGCCACCGCGATCCTCACGCCGCACTACCGCGCGGTGCACGTGCTGCACGGATCGAACTGCGGCTTCATGAACTTCGTGAACCAGGTCGGGCAGGCCGCGGGCAACTCGCAGGTGCAGGCGGTCGACGTCTTCCTGGTCGGTTACGGCACCGACGGGAAGATCCACTTCGGCGACGGCGCGAAGACCGGCGACGACATCGAGCACTACCTCGGTCACTTCTCGTCCGGGACACGCGCCAAGTTCCGCGCGGTGTTCTCGACCAACTCGTTCGGCAAGGCGATGAACGCGAACTGGCGCAACGCCGGCTTCACCGTGACCGGCGGCGCGCGTCAGGTCTGCGTCGACGCGCGCGACGCGCTGCCCGCGTTCCTGCAGCACTGGGTCGGCGGCGACTCGTTCAACACCTCGAACGACGCGGCGAACAGTGCGGGCGCGGCGCGCAACGGCGCGACGATCGTGGGACTCCTGTTCTCGAATCCGACGCTCGCGTCGCGGATCGACAGCCGGCGCGTCGTGGCGGGGAGCAACCGGACGATCAATTCGAATCCGTGAGCGAAGCGGACGCAGTCGACGTCCCGCGCGCCGGCCCGGCGAGGTTCACCCCGCCCGGCCGGCGTCGTTCATTTCAGGACGTTCGTCCCGCCGCCGAGCTGGACCACCTTCGCGGCGAGGAACGTCGCGGCGGAGAGATCGACGTCGTCGTTGCCGCCGCCGGCGGTCATCTTGAAGTCGTCGTCGAACGAGGCGAGCGCGAACAGCGAGTTGTTGTCGCCGCTGCCGAGGTCGATCGTCGCCTTGCCCGCGATGATCGCGGAGATCGATCCCACGAAGTCGTCGCCGGAACCCGCGTCGACGGCGAGGCGCTGGAAGGACGCGGTGCCGATCGAGTCGGCGCGGAGCCGGTCGTCGCCCGCGCCGAGCGCGATGCGTGCGCGCGCTCCGATGGTGTTGTCGTTCATCGAGACCGCGTCCGCGGCCGGGCCGCAGCCGACGTCGAGGTTGCCGTCGATCGTCGCGAGGCTGATGCGCACGCTGTCCGCGCCGCGACCGGTCCGCACCCGCACGTTCCCGTCGATGCTCGTGTTCTGCAGCACGCCGTCGGTGAGCGACTTCGACGCGAGATCGACGCGGACGTCGCCGCGGTCGATGCCGCCGTTCAACGTCCAGAACGACTGCGTCGCGCGCGATGCGACGCGGAGGTCGCCGTTGATCTGCAGGAGCTGCAGCGTCGCCGCCGACCGGGCGCCCGCGCCGCGCACGACGAGATCCTCGGTGAAGTTGTTCTGGGTCAGCTCCACCGTCGAGTCGCCGCGCGTCGAGATCGAGAGGTCGTCGGTCCACTGGGTCGCGTGGAACAGGATGTTCGAGCTGCCGCCGCCGACCTTCACCGACGACCGCCGCTCTGCCGCGACGTTGTCGATCGTGATCGACGCCGGGTCGTCGCCGGTGACGAGCGCGAGCTTGCCGCCGATCGAGACGAACTTGATCTCGGCCGACGCCGTCGGCGCGAGCTGGTCGCCGAGCCGCACGCGGAGGTCGCCGCCGATCGTGACCGTGTGGACCGATGCGCCGGAGAACCCGCGCCCGGTGTCGACCGTGAGGTGACGCCCGACCGCCGCGTCCTGGATCATGAGCGTGTCGAGTCCGTCGCCGGCGTCCACCCGGACGTCGCGCGAAAAGGTGCCGCTGACCGTCAGCACGTCGGCGCCGGGCCCGAGCGCGATGCGGACGTCCTGCGTGATCGCGCCGAACGGCGCCGGCGTGTCGATGCCGTTCACCGTGGTGCCGGTCAGCGTGACCACCTTCACGTCGCCGCCGACCAGGCCGACGACCGCGAAGCCGACCCCGTCCACGGCGCCGGTCGCGTCGAGGAGCAACGATCCCGAGTTCACTTTCGCCTTCACGTCGCCCGCGGACGCCGCGGCGCCGAACGCCGCGACGACGGACATCGAGACCAGCACCGTCGTCGTTCGCATCGCATGCCTCCGGGATCGGACGCGGCCCGCGCGCGGTCCACCCGGGTTCACGAGTTCGAGACGCGCGCCCCCCCTGCGAAAACCGGGAGTCGCGCCCGCGCGATTGAATCGTTGAGCGATTCGCGGCCGCTTGGTATCGAGCGCGCCATGGAGAACGCACATGCGTTCCTGAAGGCGCTGGCGCAGGTGTTGTGCGTCGCCGCGGCCACGACCTTCGTCTTCCAACGGCTCCGCCAGCCGGTGGTGCTCGGCTACATCCTCGCGGGCCTGATCGTCGGCCCGCACCTTCCCGTCCCGATCGTCGCCGACCTCCACATCATCGAGACGTTGTCCGAGCTCGGCGTGATCCTCCTGATGTTCTCGCTCGGCCTCGAGTTCAGCATCCGGCGCTTCCTGCAGGTCGCGCCGACCGCCGGGCTCACGGCGGTCATCGAATGCAGCGTGATGCTGTGGCTCGGCTACCTCGCGGGCCGCGGGTTCGGATGGACCGAGCGCGAGAGCATCTTCACCGGCGCGATCGTCGCGATCTCGTCGACGACGATCGTCGTCAAGGCGTTCGACGAGCAACGCATTCGCGGCGCGTTGCGCGAGCAGGTGGTCGGCGTGCTGATCGTCGAGGACCTGATCGCGATCCTCCTGATGGCGACGCTGACCGCGATCGCGGTCGGCAACGGCGTTTCGGTCGGTTCGGTCGCCACGTCGGTCGGACGCCTCGGCGGGTTCCTCGCCGGACTCATCGTCGTCGGACTGTTCGTCGTGCCGCGGATCATGCGCGCCGCCGTCCGACTGCGCCGCGCGGAGACGACGCTCGTCACCGCGATCGGAGTGTGCTTCGCGATCGCGTTGCTGTCGGACGCGATGGGCTACTCGGTCGCGCTCGGCGCGTTCATCGCGGGTTCGCTCGTCGCCGAGTCGGGCGAGGTGAAGCGGATCGAGCCGCTCGTGCAGCCGGTGCGCGACGTGTTCGCGGCGATCTTTTTCGTGTCGGTCGGGATGCTGCTCGACCCGGGCGTGCTCGTCACCTACTGGCCGGCAGTGCTGATCCTGGTCGGCGTCGTCGTGCTCGGGAAGATCACCGGCGTCACGCTCGGCACGTTCCTCGCCGGCAACGGCGTGCGGACGTCGATGCAGGCCGGGATGAGCCTCGCGCAGATCGGCGAGTTCTCCTTCATCATCGCGGCGCTCGGAATCTCGCTGAAGGCGACCGGGCAGTTCCTCTACCCGATCGCGATCGCGGTCTCCGCCGTCACGACGATGACGACTCCGTGGTTGATCCGCGCGTCGGGACCGGCCGCCGCGTTCGCCGACCGCAAGATGCCGCGGCAGCTCCAGACGTTCGCGTCGCTGTACGGCAGTTGGGTCGAGCGCCTCAAGACGTCGACGCATCGCGAATCCGCCGGCGCGACGGCGCGGCGGCTCGCGAAGTGGCTGGTGCTCGACGTGGTGATCCTCGCCGGTTTGATCATCGCGACGTCGGTGTCCGCGGACGCGGTCGAGTCGATCGTGAAGGAACGCTTCGGTTCGAGCGAGACGATCGCGCTGCTCGCCGTGATCGGCGCCGCGATCGCGATCGGCGCCCCGTTCGCCGTCGGCGTGTTCCGCATCGTTCGCTTGCTCGGGATCACGCTCGCGGAGGCGGCGCTGCCGAAAGGCGGCGACGGGCGCGTCGACTTCGACGCGGCGCCACGGCGCGCGCTGGTCGTGACGCTGCAGCTCGCGGTGTTCCTCCTCACGTGCCTGCCGCTGCTCGCCGTCACGCAGCCGTTCTTGCCCGGATTCCAGGGCGCGGTCGTAGTGCTCGTGCTCGCGATCGTGCTCGGCGTCGTGTTCTGGAAGAGCGCGACCAACCTGCAGGGGCACGTGCGCGCCGGCGCCGAGATGATCGTCGAGGCGCTGAAGGCGCAGGCGCAGAGTCGGCCGGGGCCCGCCGACGAGACGGCGTTCGCGACGGTCCGCGCGATCCTGCCGGGCCTCGGCGAGCCGATCCCGATCACGCTCGACGTGAACAGCCTCGCGGTCGGCAAGACGCTCGCCGAGCTGAACCTGCGCGGCCTCACCGGCGCGACCGTGCTCGCGATCAAGCGCCACGACGGACGCTCCGTGGTGCCGACGGCGACGGAGGTGCTGCAGGTCGGCGACGTGCTCGCGCTCGCGGGCGCCCAGGAATCGATCCGCGCCGCGCGCCTCCTGCTGCGCGGCGACGACTTCACCGTGATCGGCCACAAGGTCTGACCGCGCGGCGGTCGGGCTGCCGGGCGGTCAGCCGCCGAGGCCGAGCGACTGCGTCTTGCCCTTCTCCTGGTACCAGGTGCGCTCGACGGCGGGGGCGAGATACCACTGGTCGAACATCGACTGCCGGATCGGATCGGCGCCCGCGAACTTCGCGCGCCAGTCGGCGAGCTTCACGCGCGTCTTGGTCTCCTCGAGCGATGCGTGGTCGTTCACGGCTTCGCGCACGCGTTCGACGGTCGACTCGAGCAGCGACTTCACCTGCCGGAGGTACTCGCGGTCCTTGTGCACCGGACCGTGGCCGGGGAACAGCATCGTCGCGTCGAGCGCGTCGACGCGGCCGAGGGTGTTCGCCCATTCCTCGTAGTAGGAACCGAACCCGAACGGGATCGGCCACACGAGCAAGTCGCCGACCGCCGCGATCTTCTCCTTCGGCAGGAACACCACCGTGTCGCCGCGCGTGTTGCCGAGCCCGAGCCAGCGGATCTCGATCTCGCGTTCGGCGCCGCTCGCGTGGCGGTGCAGGACGAGGCGATCCTCGAACGTGAGATCGGGCGGCGTCGGCTTGCGCGACTTGATGTCGGGGATCGTCGCCGCGTACATCGACGCGAGCTCGGCCGCACGCTTCCGCCGCGCCGGGGCGATGTCCTTGCCGTCCGCGTCCTTCCCGGTCTGCGCGAGCGCGGTGACCGCCTTGGCGTCGCCCTCCATCTTCTCCATGACCTCGTCGTGGATCGCGTAGTTCTCCGCGATCATGTCGATCCGCGTGTCGCGGTGCGCGACGAACTCGACGCCGGGCCAGAGCTCGCGATAGACGCAGTTGCCGTTGTTGTGGTCGTCGTGCCAGTGCGTGTTGACGACGTAGCGGACCGGCTTGTCGGTGAGCTTCTTCAGCTCCGCGGCCATCGCGCGCGCGTCGCGCTGCAGGAGGCCGGAGTCGACGACCAGCACGTCCTCGTCGTTGATCACGAACAGCGAGTTGCCGTCGATCGGGTCGGCGACCGGGTCGCGCCACAGGAAGCCGTACACGCCGGGAGCGAGCTGCACGACGTCGTACGGGGGGATCGGGATCGGCTGGATGTCGTCGGCGTGCAGCGACGGCGGCGCCGCGAGCGACGAGGCGATGAACGCGGCGAGCACGACGAGCGAGGAACGATGCATCGAGACCTCCGGCGCCTGCGGGAAGCGCGCAGGACGCGGAGGATCGCGCCGCGTTGGGTCCGGAGCCGGAACTTGTGATGAGTCAGTCGCCGGTCGGGACGATCTGCGCGCCTTCGACCATCAGGATGACCGTGCGGCTCGGCGCGCGCGTGCGGTTCACGCCCTTCGGGACGACGAACCCTTGGCGCGGAGCGAGCTCGACGGTGCGGCCTTCGAGATCGACGAGCAGCCGGCCTTCGACGACCCAGAAGAACTCGTCGAGATCGTCGTGCTTGTGCCAGTGGTATTCGCCCTCGATCACGCCGAGTCGGACCACCGAGTCGTTCACGCCGCAGAGCGTCTGGTTGTACCAGCGGTGCGTGTTCTCGCGGATCAGGCGATCGGCGTCGACGACGTCGAGCGCGGGGAACTTCACGTCGAGGTGCGTGGCGTAGGGGAACGGCGCGTTCGAGTCGGGCATGTCTCGTCTCCGGGCGGCGAATCGTACTGCGGGCGGCATTTTCCGTGTCGGCGGCGAGTGCGGTCGTCGTCTGGACGCGGAAGCCTCCGCGCCACGCGCCGGGACCAACCCCGGCCGCGCCGTCGGGGTCCGTGCAGGGAGTCCGACGATGCGCCGTCCCCAACCGTTCCGCTCCGTTCTTTGGGCCGCGGCCGCCGCGGTCGCGGCGACGCTCGCGCCGTTCGCCGCCGCGCGCAACGCACCGACGACGTCGACGCCGATCGCGCTCGTGCCGGGCCAGCCGACGCTCCTCTGCGTCAACCCGGACTCCGGCACGATCACGTCATTCGACGTCTCCACCAACACGCCGCACAAGCTCGACGAGCTGAAGGTCGGCAAGCAGCCGAACGGCATCGCGATCTCGCCGGAAGGCGACCGCGCGTTCGTCGCGCTGCAGGGCGACGGCCGCGTCGCGGTGATCGACATCAGCGACCCGGAAGACCTCGACGTGGATCGCAAGATCAAGGTCGGCAAGGAACCGGTGGCGCTCGTCCTCGCGCCGAACGGCACGCAACTCTTCGTCGCGAACTCCGCGACGAACGACGTGTCGGTGATCGACGCGACGCTCGACAATCCCGCGGTGGTCGCGACGGTCGACGTCAGTTCGTTCGGCCGCGCGCCCTGGTCGCTCGCCGTGACCGACGACGGCGATGCGACGGACGTCGACGAGCTCGTGCTCGTCACGCTGTTCTGGGCGGAGCTGCGCACGGGCAAGAACGTCGCCGACGAAGGACAGGACGACTCGAAGGAGGGCCGCGTCGTCGGCATCTCCGTCGCCACCGACACCGTGACCGGTCCGATCACCAAGCTCGCGCCGCTCGCGAACGTCGGCTTCAACGCGAACGGGCGCCTCGCGCCGGCCGTGAACCAGACGCCGTTCATCGCGTCGGTGAACCCGCAGGCGTTCACCATCCAGACCGGCGCGTTCCCGAACCAGCTCGCCGGCATCGCGATCCGACCGAACAGCGACCTCGCCTACGTCGTCAGCACCGGCGCTTCGCCGAACGGTCCGTTCCGCTTCAACTCGAACGCGCAGGGGCTCGTGTCGCTGCTCGACGTCACGACGCAGGCCGAGGTCACCGCCTCGCAGACCGATCCGAACGTCCGGCAGACCGCGCCGCTCAACCTGAACCAGGGGATCAACTTCACGCCGGCGCCGCGTCTCTTCTTCAGCAACCCGCTCGCGATCGCGTGGCGTCCGAACGGCGCCGATGCGTGGATCGCGTGCCAGCAGGCCGACGCGATCGTGCGCATGACGGTCGACGGGAACGGCACTCCGACGATCGGCGCGCCGGCTTCGAACGGCCTGGCGTCGCAAGTGGTCGCGGTCGACCTCGTCGACGTCGGCAACGGCAAGATCCCCGGCCTCGCGCCGCGCGGGATCGCGATCAACGACGCCGGCACGCGCGCTTTCGTCTTCAACTTCGTGAGCCGTTCGGTCACGGCGATCGACATCACCAACGGCGCATCCCCCACGATCGTCGGCACGGCGCGCTCGTCGAAGGTCCCCGACCCCGATTCATCCAAGGGCCAGGTCCATCTCGGCGAGGAGCTGTTCTTCACGGGTCGCGGCCCCGACGAGCGGATGTCGAGCGAAGCGTGGGGCTCGTGCGCGACCTGTCACCCGTTCGGCCACACCGACAACGTCACCTGGATGTTCCCGACCGGCCCGCGCCAGACCATCTCGCTCGACGGGATGTTCGCGAAGGGCGACCCGCACGATCAGCGCCTCCTGAACTGGAGCGCGATCAACGACGAGACGCAGGACTTCGAGCTGAACACTCGCGGCGTGTTCGCGGGACGCGGTCTCATCGACGACGACCGGTTGTTCCTCGCGTTCGGCGGGACCGCCGGCGCGAGCGAGACGGAGACCGTGGAGCAGTTCCAGCAGTTCACCGGCGTCGTCGGCACGACGAACGACCTCGCGGGCGGCACTGCTTTCCCGCCGTTCGACCCGACGCGCCGCGACTTCGCGAGCGCGACCCTGCCCGACGGCCGCGTGATCATCGTGGGCGGGCGCTCCGGAAACGGGCAGGGCACGCTGCTCACCGGCAAGGGCACCGTGCTCGAGTTCAATCCGCGCACGAACAAGTTCAAGCGCAGGAGCGTCGTCGGCTTCACGCCGCGGCATTCGCTCGGCGCCGCCGCGGTCATCACGAAGCACGGACCGCGCGTCTACGCCATCGGCGGGTACACGAGCACCGACGGCAACGCGAACCCGGTGACGACGGTCGAGGAGTTCGATCCGAAAGCGAACGTCTGGCGCACCGTCGAGCCGCTCGCCACCGCCGTCGCTCAGTTCGGCGTGTGCACCGCGGGCGGCATCAACGCGGCGGAGCCCGACCAGCTCGTCCACGTGTACTCGGGCAACACCGGCTCCGAGAACTCCCCGACGACGACCAACGCCACGCCGCTGCAGCGATTCCACGCCGACCCGAAGGGCGACGGCGTGTGGGAGACGTTCAACCCGGGCCTCCTGCTGCGCAAGAACCACGGCATCGCGGTCGGCGTGCGCGGGGTGCAGTCGCGCATCTTCGTGATCGGCGGCCAGCTCGGCGGCGGCACGTTCCTGAACGCCGTCGAGGAGTACGTCGCCCAGACCGGCGTGAAGGTGAACTCTCCGCACACGGTCATCCCGTCGGCGCGCGCCAAGTTCGGCATCGGCAGCACGCTGACGACGAACCAGATCTACGTGGTCGGCGGCATCGACAACACGCTCGCCGCGAAGGACACGGTGTTCGAGTACACGATCGCGAACAACGACATCCCCGGCGATCCGGGCAACCCGAGCGGCGTGTGGCAGGCGCGCGCGAACCTCGCGGCGGCGCGCATCGGGCTGCAGCTCTCGAACCCGCCGGGTGTGACGCCGCTCCTCGCGGTCGACAGCGGCGGGCGCGACGAGCGCCAGGACGCGATCGCGAAGTTCATCGCGAAGAGCGTCCACCCGATCCGCGCTCCGATCGCGAAGAACGACGAAGGCGCGCAGCGCGGTCGCGACCTGTTCGGCCAGGTCGGCTTGGTGATCCCCGGGTTCTCGTGCGCCACGTGCCACGGCGGTCCGAAGTGGACGATCTCCGAGGTCGACTACGACCCGGCGCCGTCGCCCGATCTCGGGCTCGGACTCGGCAAGGAACGCGTGGTCGGCGCGGAAGTGCGCCACACGAAGACGCAGGGCGACGCGGTTCTCATCGACGTCGGGACGTTCGCGCTGAACGGCCGCAAGAACGAGATCCGTTTCAATGCCGCCGACATCTCGCAGGCGATCGCTCCGCTCGGAGCGGCGGGCTTCAACATCCCGTCGTTGCTGAGCGTCCACGCGACCGCGCCCTACTTCTACAGCGGCACCGCGCGGTCGCTCGAGAACGTGCTCGACGGCAGCCAGGACGGGAACGGCGGAGTCCGGCACCACTTCGTCACGAACGCGCAGGATCGCGCCGACCTCGTCCTGTTCTTGAAGTCGATCGACTCGTCGACGAAGCCGTTCCACGCGAACTGACCTCCGGTCGGCCGGCCGTTCGAGGCTCTCGTCGATCCCGCTCCGTCGAGCGCGCGTCGCTCACGGAGCGGGGTCGTTCTTCCGCTCGAGCACGCGCGTCAGGATCCGGTCGAGCGTCGCGGCGAACGCCTGCTTCGCCTGCGCCCCGTACGGCGGCGGGCCCCCGGTCTTGAGGCCGGCGCCGCGCAGCTCCTCCATCGCATCGCGCACCGAGAGGCGCGTGCCGACGTCGTTCTCGGTGTATTCATCGCCGCGCGGATCGATCACCGACACCGAGCGCGGCACCAGCTCCGCGGCGAGCGCGATGTCGGCGGTCACCACGATGTCCCCGGCCGACGCGTGCTCGGCGATGTAGCGGTCGGCGGCGTCGGCGCTGTGATCGACGCGGATCGCACGCACGCGCGAGTAACCGGCGGGAATCCCGGGCGACTGGTTCGCGACGAGGACGGTCTCGAACCCGAGGCGCCGCCCGGCGCGGAACACGATCTCCTTCAGCTCGCGCGGCGCCGCGTCTGCATCGATCCAGAGCTTCACGAGGACACCGGCGCACCCCGGCTCGAGGCGATCCGCCGTTTCGCGCCGGTCTCGGGAAAGAGGATCGCTGCGGTCATGCGGTTCGCTTTCGAAGGCGGGGGCGCGTGACGTGGCATCCGTCCGCGGCGGACGCGACAATACCGCGCTTTCCCGATCCGCGAGGCGACTCTGTCCGCATTCCTCACGATGACCGATGACGTCGAGCCGTTCGTGCTCGAGCTCGCGCAAGCGCTGCATCGCTACGGGATGCCGGCGTACCGCATCGAGGACGCGATGCGACGAGTCGGCGCGCGACTCCGCGTCGAGCTCGCGGTGTTCAGCGTGCCGACCGGCCTGACCATCGGCCTCGGACCGCTGGCCGAGCAGCGCGTGCGGCTGATGCGCGTCCAGCCCGGCGCGATCTCGCTCGCGCGCGTCGCCGAGCTCTCCGAGCTGATCGAGGACTTCGTCGCGGGCGCGACCGATGCGCCGGCGGCGCGCGCGCGGTTGATGGAAATCGAGCGCGAGCCGCCGCTGCACGGACCGCTCGCGACGATCGCGGCGTTCGGGCTCGCGTCGGCGGCGAGTGCGGCGTTCTTCCACGCGAGCCGCGGCGAGACGATCGCATCGGTGGCGATCGGGCTCCTGGTCGGGTCGCTCGCGATCGCGGCGGCGCACAGCGAGCGCGTCGCCCGACTGTTCGAGGTCTTGGCCGCGGCGCTCGCGGCCGCGCTCGCCGGCGTCGTGCACGCGATCGCGCCGTCGATCGCGAACGAGGTCGTCACGCTCGCCGCGATCATCGTGCTCGTCCCCGGCTACTCGGTCACGGTCGCGTTGAACGAGCTGGCGGCGGGCCACCTCTCGTCCGGAACCGCGCGCTTCGGCGGCGCGCTCACCACGATGCTCCTGCTCGGATGCGGCACCGCGATCGGCGCCGTCGCCGCGCACGCGATCGGGCCGCTCGCGGGCGGGATGCAATCCGGGCCGTCGAACGTCGCGGCGCTGCCCGACGCGTCGGAGTGGGTCGCGCTCCTCTGCGCGCCGATCGCGTTCAAGGTGCTGTTCCAGGCGCGCCACCGCGACCTCGTGTGGATCATCGTCGCGAGCGCGATCGCATACGTCGGGATGCGCTGCGGTGCGCGGATCGCCGGCCCGTTGCTCGGCGCGGGGCTCGGCGCGCTCGTGCTCGGCGTCGCGAGCAACGTCCTCGCGCGCGTGCGCAAGCGGCCGTCGGCGATCACCGCGGTGCCCGGCCTGCTCGTGCTCGTCCCCGGCAGCGTCGGGTTCCGCGGCGTCGCGTCGTTCTTCGAGCACGACGTCGCGCAAGGCGCCGAACCCGTGTTCCGAATGCTCGCGATCGCGACGGCGATCGTGTGCGGATTACTGCTCGCGAGCGTGGTCGTGTCGAGTCGGCGGTCGCTGTAGGGGGGCGGTCAGGGCAGGCTGAGGCTCTCGAGAAACTCGATCGAATGGTCGAGATCGAAGTCATCGGTCAATCCGCCGCCGCAGACCACGAGTGCGTTCTTGCCGCAGGTCGCGTAAGCGAGGAAGAACGTGACGTCGTTCCCGCCGACGAGTCCCGGCGCCATCCGCACCGCCTTCCAGTGCATCGGGACCGCGTCCGCGGTGACGAGGTCGTCCTCGCCGATCGGGCTGACGAGCGGGTGGTCGTCGTATGTGGTGAAGCTCGTGCGCGCCGGCGTCGCGAGCGTGGCGCGGTCGCCGAACATCACGATCAAGTCCGTCCCGCGATCGGCGCTGCGGATCAGCGCCATGCGAGTGTCGTGCGCGGGGAAATCGTGGAACCAGAGGTAGGTCGTGTACGGCGTCTGCATCGTGAACGGGTCGTCGGCGACCCAGCCGGCCGGCAGAGCCCAGGAGATCCCGTCTCCCGAGAGGCGCTTCCATTCGTTCGGTTCGGAATCGATCAATCCGCCGAACGGGATCGCGAGCACGACGAGCAGCGCGAGTCCGCACCCGCCAATCACCATGCGTTTGCCGAAGGTCATCGGACGCCTCCCATCTCGCAGATTCGCGATGTCGACGTGACCTTCGTCGACCGGGCGCCCCCTCACGGTTGAGTCATTCAAGGTTCGATCCGCCTCGGCGGCCCGCGATGACCGGACGGTCACCCCCCGAGGAGCGTCAATGCCTTCTCGGTCGTCGTTCCCGCGACGACTTCGAACTCGATGTTCGATGCGCCGAACTCGGCGCGGTACTTCCCCTCCGGGAGATTCGTGAAGTGCACCATTCCGTCGTCATCCGGAACGAGCGTGGCGGGGGTCGCGCCGACGCGCGCATCGCCGACCCACTCCGATGCGTCGGCGCCGCTGTCGAGGTCAATGAGGCGAAGCGCTTGTCCCGAGTGAACGATCCCGCTCGGTCCGCGGACGGTGAGCTGTAGGTTCCCGAGGCGGCGCATCGCGACGTCGATCGGCGTCGCCTGCCCCGCCACGCACGCGACGGTGCGTCGCTCTGCGAAGAATCCGGCTGCCGCGATCGAGATCTCCCATGCGCCGCCGGATGCGCCGTGAATTCGATAGCGGCCACTCTCGACTGGGCCGGTCGGAGCGAGTGCCCACTCCGCCATTCCCCCTTGCGGCGACGCCCGGATCTGGGCCGCCGTGATCGCGGCGCCGGCGCGATCCGTGACCCCGATGATCAATGTCGACTCCGGCGTGAGCGTGAAGTCATGCGGAGCGACGGAATCATCCTGCGGCGCGAACAAGCGCCCCTCGAGCTGGCCGTATCCGTCGCACTTCGCGACATAGTGGTATTCCACCGGCTTCAGCCCGCGCACGCGATAAGCGCCGGCGCCGTCGGTGGATGCAGAATGCGCCATTGCACCCTCGCCGGGAGCGTCACTTCGGAAGCTCAGCTTCACTCCGGGAATCGCTTTGCCATTGTTGTCGCGCACGAACCCTTCGAATCCATTTCCCGCGAGATCGAAGTCGAGGACGTGATCGCCGTTCTCGATGACGTCGAGAACCTGTTCCGCGGAGACGAAGTCCCCCTGATCGCGCGTGGCAAAACGGAACAGTTTGCGGCCCGGGGGCACGGACGGGAAAAGGAACGTGTTCGACCCGGGATCGACGCGCGCGGTGATCGAGCCGCCTCCGGCGCCATCGATGGGAGTCGCGCGAACCATTTGATCGCGAGGACTCGCCGCGAGATGAGCTCCGCGAATCGTTCCTCGCACGCGCGCGCCCCCGCCGAGGATCAGATCGATCTCCGTGACTCGACCAGGTTCAACGTTCGCGTCGCGATTGGTCCAGAATCGCGCGAGATCGGGGTGCTCATCATCCGACGCATCGATCGCGAGGTGAATCGGTCCCGGCTGGATTCCTTCGACGGAGACCTCGCCGGAGCTCGACTCCTTCCGAACCGAGACGTTCGCGCTGTCCGACACGTCGATGCTGATTCGCGTGACGGCATGACCCGCTTGGTCCGAAGCGCGCACACGGATCGAGCCGGCTCTCACGAGCTCCACTTCGTGAACGGTCTCCGTCACGCCGGGCGTGACGTCCCACGCGGCGGTCGCGCGCGCATAGGGAGGACATTGATCGACGAACACCGCGACTCGATCGTTCGGCGGAGCATCCGGAATCGAAAATCGACCCTCCGCGTCCGTTGTGCACCGCACACCAATCGCGCCGGCGACCTCGCCCGTACGAGTTTGGTCCGCAACCGCGACGACGGCGCCCGCGACGGGCTCGTGCGTGTCCGCGGCGGTCACGCGCCCTGAAATCGTCCGGCCGCGACGGATCGGAACGACCACCGTGAATTCATCCGGAGCCAGAGTCTTGGCTTCGACCGGCCACACGCGCTCGATCGCGAACCCGTCGACGTGAATATCGAGCACATACTTGGCTTCCGGCACTTCTTTGAATTCGAACACGCCGGAAACCGGGTCGACCTCGGAGCCGAATTTCATGTAGTCCACCCGTGCGCCGAAGTTGTCCTCCCACATGAGGCGCGCTTTTCCGGGACCGAGTGGAGTTCCATCGGACTCGACTCGCCCGCGGACGCTGGCAGTTCTCCGGAGCACGAAGTCCACGGTTCCTTGATTCTTGGGTGGTACCAGCCGCTCCTCTGTCGCCCACCCGTTGGCGCCCGCCCGAACCGTCGTGGCGATCGTCGCGCTGACCGAATCGACCGAGTACGCTCCGGTCGCGTCGGTCCGCACTTCGTCGATCCACTCTTTGGTAGCGGTATCACAGACGGCGACCACGACATCGTCGATCGGCGCACCGGCTTCCGATCGCGCGGTGCCATGAATCTCCTGCCCGGCCGCGAGCTCGATATCGATGCGCCTCGGAATACCCTCGGGCCCGGTCGGAACCGGCAATCGACGCGAGGCATATCCGTCACATGACACGCGGAGTGCCATTCGTTCGCGTGAGCAAGAGACCGCGCCGAGCTCGAATGCCCCATGCTCGTCCGTAAACGTCGCTGCTTCTTCTGCAAGGTTGAACAGGTCTTCCGCGCGATATGCGACGACCCATGCCGATTCGACGGG
>CAZBOK010000049.1:0-17119 GCA_964493525.1 uncultured Phycisphaeraceae bacterium
GGTGGTCTCGTCGAGGTCGGGCACGAGCGCGACCGACGCCTGATGCGTGCCGAGCGGCCATTCGACGGCGAGCTGCATCGGCGCGCGATCGGACGCGCCGCCGTTCGGATCGCCAAGGTCGGTCGCGGGGAGGTCGAGGGCGCGTGCGCGCGCGGATGCGGCGGAGCGGACGTCGTCGACGCTGGTGACGTGCTTGCCGTCGACGCTCACCACGCGGTCGCCGCTGCGCAGCCCGGCGAGGTACGCGGGCGATCCGGGCATCACGCCGGCGATCACCGCGATCGGTTCGTTCGCGCCGTAGGTGTCGTGCGCGACGTCGGGCCCGAGGCCGACGACCTGCAGGCCGGTGTATTGCTGGAGGCCCTTCACCGAGGAGAGCGGGATCGAGTCCGTCTTCGACTCCGTGTCCGCCCGCACGTCCGGTGCGACTTCCACGTTGACGATCGCCGGCGCGGCGCCGTTGCTCACGCGACGCATGACGGACACGCGCGCGCGGTCGCGCGGCGCGAGCCGCGATCGGACGAACTCGCCGAACATCGCGCTGCTCGTGATCGTCGAGTCGTTGATCGCGGTGATCACGTCGCCTTTCACGAGACCGCTCTTTCCCGCGGCGGAGTCGTGCGCGACGCTCGTCACTTCGACGCCCTTCCATGCCTCGACGCCGAGGTCCTTCGCGCGTTCGATGTCGATGTCCGACGTCGTCAGTCCGAAGAACGCGCGCTCGCGCGTCGACGTGGTCGTCAGGCGCAGCGACGGTTGGCCGTCGTCGCCGGGATAGAGGCGGTACTCGCGCTTGCCGCCGTCCGGGCTCGACGTGCTCGCGAGAAGAGTCCCGTCGCTGCCGTAGTCGCTGCGGAAGTTGACGTGGCAACCCGCGAGCGCCCCGGCGACGAGAACGAGCGGAAGGATTCGATTCGACATGACGATCTCCGAAAGCGGTGCCGCCGCGGGGAACGGCGGGGGGCGCACGGGAGGTTCCGGAAAACTGCGCGGAGCGCCGGCGCCGCCGCTGGTCGAGCCGCGAGCCGCGCCGGGCGCGATCGCTTACCAGGTGCCCCAGGTGTCGCGTTCGATCACGACGTTCGAGTTGGCGCTCCACCACGCGGCCCACCGCTTCTCCGGCGTGTCGAGCGCGGGCTTCTGCTGATCGCGGAACAGACCGGTCACGGTGCCGAGCACCGTCTTCGGCGCGTCCTGCGCCTCGCGGCCCGGCTCGCGCAGACGTCGCGCGACGTTCGGATCACGCTTCAGGTCCGACTCGATCGTTTCGAGCCGTTGGATCACCAGCGAGCGGACGCGAGGGTCGGAGTCGTCGAGCTTCGCGAGGAGCGCGGGCACGACGTCGACGAGCGGGCCACGCGTCTCGAGCGTGACGAGGTCGCCTTCGCGACGGACCACGACCGGCGCGGGCGGCGACACGATCGACGGCGGCGCGACGATGGACGACGGCTCGGCGGCGGGCGGCGCGGCCGTCGCCACTGCGTCGTGCGGATCCTCGTGCGACGGCGCGGACTCCGCGGCCCCGGCCTGCATCGACTCGAGCTCGGTCTTCAGGTGCTCGAACCGCGCGCGCGCGTTCTTCACGACTTCATCGACCAGCTCGCGGTCGATGTCGACGGCCACGAGCGGACCGTTGTTCACGTAGCGGATCGTCTCGACCGGCTTCTCGATCACGCGCGGCTCGGGGGCCGGCGCCGCAGGAGTGGCCGCCGTCTCGAGGCGGATCGACGCGCCGTTCCCGAGCGCGAGCGCGAGCGAGGCGCCCGGGTCGCCCTTCAGCACGTCGCCGGGCTCGAGGACAACGCCGTCGCGATCGACCGCGAGCTCGTGTCCGTTGCGCAGCACCACGCCGTCGCCCGTGACGCGAGCCGGCGCGAACTTGACGACGTCGACCGGCGGCGGGGAGATCCGCGGCAGGACGGGAGTCGATGCGGTCGACTCGATGCGGACCGGCGTGGTCTCGTGCTCGCGACCGAGGAGGAGCCAGACCACCAATGCACCGATCGCCCCGGCCGCGACGTGCGTGGCCGCGCGAGCGAAGCGCCGGCGCCGCGTGACGGAGCGACGCATCAGGAGGATCGCGGATGCATATCGCGCGTCGCGCTGCTCGCGCACCGGCGCGGATTCGCTGACGGCGCCGCCTGCGGCCGCGAGGTCGACGCCCTTCATCACGCTCGCGACGTACGCCGGCGGCGTCGCGCGCACCAGCGAGTTGCCGAGCCGCGCGAGCGCGTCGGTGGCGCGCACGAACGAGGAGAACTCCACGCGACACGCCGCGCACGAATCGACGTGCGACTTCACGTCGGCGCGATCGCCGACCGGAAGCGTGTCCTCGTAGAGCTCGGAGAACCTCTCACGAACCGGATCACACGGGGTGCCCATCCCGGCGCTCCTCTCAAGAGGGCGTGGCCCGCCGTACTTCGGCGGACAGATCGCCCGACACCTGCTGGTACTCGTCTCGAAACGACAACCGACCGCGGTTCACGCGCGACTTCACGGTCCCGATCGCGCACGCCAAGGTGCGCGCGGCCTCGTCGTACGAGAGCCCGACCACATCCACGAGGTGCACCGCGGTCCGGAACGGTTCCGGCACGCGGAGCAGTGCGTTCGCGATCGCCGCGTGTTCCTCGAAGCGTCCGTGCGGGTCGACCGACGTCGGAGCGGCCGGCGCCACGCGGAACTCGTCGAGGTAGATCACGCGCGAGCGCGCTTTCTTGCGCCGCTCGTCGCGAACGTGGTTCAGCGCCACCGAGAACAGCCAGGACCGGAACGAGCCGTCCGGCTGCCAGCGCGGCAGCGCGCGAAACGCCTTGATCCAGATCTCCTGCGCGAGGTCGAGCGCCAGATGGTGGTCGTCCACCTGCTTCTCGATCACGGCCAGGAGCAGCGTCCCGTAGCGCGTGACGAGCGCCTCGAATGCATCTCTCGCGCCCGCGCCGGCAGCGAGGGCGAGATCCTCATCGGGGAGGCTGTGCGTCACGTTCATGCGGGGCGGCGGCGCTCCGGATCGATCGGGCGCCGGGAACGGCCGTGGTGCGGCGCCGGTTCCCGGGGGCCGCCAAGTTAACGCGAACGACCGCGCGGGGCGCGGTCGTCGTGGGGAGGGTCGGTCGGGGACGGGTCGCTCGGTCGGGGCGACCGCGGCTCACTTGACGAGGATGGTGAGTCGTCCGGCGTCGTAGCCCTGGATCTCGACGTTCAGGTCCGCGCGTGCGACCGGCTTCTTCATCAATGCGTCGAGCTCGGGGGGGATCGGCGTGGGGAGCGCGAGGTCGATCCGCTTCAACTGCGCGCCGCCGCCGATCAGCGTGCGCGCGACGTTGATCACTTCCTTCGTGTTGTCGAGGATCCCTTCCGGGACGACGCCTTTCGTCACGCCTTCGCGCGCGATGCCGGCGGGGATCAGGGCGAGCGCCGCTCCCGCGCTGCACGCGAGCTTCAGGTCGAAGTGCATCACGCCGACGATCGCACCCGCTCCGTCGGCGAACAGCGCGAACACGCCCTTCGTCTGCGGTGTCAACGGCGCGGCCGGGACGGCGGCCGCCTTGGTGGCGCGGCCGACGAGGTTGTGGAAGAGCTGAGAGATGTCGGCGGGCTGGGGCAGCGTGTGGGTGGTGCTCATTGCTGTGCGTCCTTCACTTCGACCGATCTTGGTCCGTGGCAATCGTCCGCGGGATCACGTGAGAGCTTTGTCGAGAGCGTCCTGGAACGCCTCCGCAGTGAACGGCTTGGTGACGAAGAACAGTGCGCCCTCGGCGGCAGCCTTCTGCCGCATCTCGGGGTTCGCCTCCGACGTCACGAATCCGAACTTCACCGCGAGGTTCGCCGACCTCACGTTCTGCAGCAGCTCGAGACCGTTCATCTCGGGCATGTTCCAGTCGGAGATCACGACGTCGGGCTGGTCCTGCTTGATCTGTGCGAGCGCATGCGCGCCGTTGTCGGCCTCGACGAACGTGTGGGAGCCGTAGCCGGTCTGGCGCAGCGTCCGCAGCACGATCATCCGCATCGCCTTGCTGTCGTCGACGATCAGGAACTTCATCTCGATCTCTCCAAGTCTGTCTGTGACTGCGCCTCGATCGGTCTTCATCCGGTCCGCGGTTCGCGGCAACGGATGGTCACCACCAATTCGTCGTTTCCCACCTTGAACGCCTGCCGCGACAGGATCGTCGAGTGCAGGATGTTCATCGCGTAGCCGTGTCCTTCGATCACGGTCGGCAGCGAGAGCGACACCGGCGGGGTCAGCGTCGACTTGAAGTTGCCGCCGATCATGTTCGCCATCTCGCCCATCGCGTCCTGGATCTCCTGCGGGGTCGCGGCGTCGGCGTCGGTACCGAGCATCGCGGAGGTGATCCGGCGCGCGGTGGGGACATCGCAGTCGAACGTCACCGCGCCCTCGAACGTGCCCGTGATGTTCACGAGCGACGTCAGTCGGGTCGGCACCGCCGGATTCTGCGCCGCCTCGCGCGCCAGGACTTGGCTGGTCGCGTCGTCCGTCGCCTCGGCCTCCCAGCCGAGCATCGTGCTGCAGACCATCTGCGTGATCTCCCGCACGCTCGAGTCCAACGCGTTACCCATCGTGATCTGGTCTTGGCTCATGCCTTGGTCCTCACGCTTTCGCTTTCGTGCGGTAGAGCGTCGCTCCCCCGCGGGTCACACGATCGAAGCGGTCATCGATTCCCAACGTCGTTTCCGCTCCGCCAAGTGCGAGGTACCCGTGCAGCTTCAACGAGTCGTACACCCGCCGCAGGATCTCCTGCTTGGTCTTGAAGTCGAAGTAGATCAGCACGTTTCGCAGCAGCACGAGGTCCATCCGCGGCAGCGGCGGCCACGGCTGCGCGAGGTTCATCGTGCGGAAGTCGGTCAGCGCCTTCAGCTGATCGTTGACGCACCAGTGAACTCCGCTCTTGGTGAAGTACTTCACCAGCAGCGCGGCCGGCAGGCCGCGGTTGACTTCGAGCTGGTTGAACCGGCCCTGGCGGCAGCGCTCGACCATCGACTGGCACAAGTCGGTGCCAAGGATCCGGACTTTCCATCCATCGAGCGGAGAACCGCATTCCTTGAGCAGAATCGCGATCGAATACGCCTCTTGGCCGCTCGACGAGGCCGCCGACCAGATCGTCAGCTCGCGCGTCGTCGCGTTCTGCTTGATCAACTCGGGGAGCACCTCGAGCTTGAGCGCGTCGAACATGCGCGGGTCGCGGAAGAAGCTGGTCTCGTTGGTCGTCATCGCCTCGACGACGCGCCGGCGCAGCGCGCCGTCCTTCTCGGAGCGGAGGCGGTTGATCAGCTCCTCGACGCTCGCCGCGTTCTCGGCGCGCGCGATCGGGCTGAGGCGGGCGTCGACCAAGTACTCGCGACCCGGCTCGAGCACGATCGCGGCCTGAGTCCGCACCAGCTCGCTAATGAACTCGAAGTCGGTGGTCGCGAGCGTCAAGTGCCACCGCCAGTCGGCGCGCGCACAGGAGTCGCGGGGGCGGGGCTCGAAGACAACCGACGCTCCAGCACGATGCGCTGGATCGACTGCCCGATCGTGTTGAGCGGCAGCACTCGGCTGGCGAGGCCCGCGCGCGTGACCGCGCCCGGCATGCCCCACACGACGGACGAGGCCTCGTCCTGGGTGAACACGTCGCCGCCGGCCGCGCGGATCGCGGCCGACCCGTTCGCGCCGTCCTGGCCCATGCCGGTCAGCACCACGCCGAGCGCCGCACCGCCGTACACGGCCGCCACCGAGCGGAACGTGACGTCGACCGCGGGCCGGCAGAAGTTCTCCGGCGGATCCTGGTTCAGATTGAGCACGACGCCCGCCGCGACGCGCGACACCACCATGTGCGAGCCGCCCGCCGCGACCCAGACCTCACCCGGGCCGATCTTCGCGCCCTCCTCGGCCTGATGCACCTTGAGCGGGCACTTGCGCGCCAGTCGTTCCGCGAGCAGTCGCGTGAACAGCGGCGGCATGTGCTGGGTCACCAGGATCGGGACCGGGAAGTTCGCCGGCATCACGCCGAGCACGTCTTCGAGCGCGGTCGGGCCGCCGGTCGACGAACCGATCGCGACGATCTCGATCTTCTGGGCCTGTCCCGCCGCCCGGCGCGACGGCACGAACGTGCAGGTCTTCGCGGCGGTGGCCGGCTCCGGCTCCGGTTCCTGCGCGGAGGTCGCGCAGAGCGCGCGGAGCTTCGGCAACAGCTGCTGCCGGATGTCGGCGATCGCCGCGGCGCGGCTCCCGTGTCCGGACGGCTTCATGATGTAGTCGGATGGACCGTTGCCGAGCGCTTCGATCGTCTTGGCGGCGCTGGCTTCGCTCTGGCCGCTCACGATCACGACGGGCAGCCGCGGCCAACGCTTGCGGATCTCGGCGAGCGTGGTCGGGCCGTCCATCTCCGGCATCTCGACATCGAGCGTGATCGCGTCGGGACGCAACGAGCCGATGCGGTCGAGCGCGAGCACCCCGTTCGAAGCGGTGCCCGCGACTTCGAACCCCGGCTCCGAGCGGATCAGCTCGCTGAGCATGGTTCGAAACGCGATCGAGTCGTCGACGATGAGGATGCGCGCGGACGTCATGGCTTTGGCGTGACCACCGGCACGCCGAGAGCGGTGAGCTTCTCGACGAGCACTTCGCGGGTGAACGGCTTCATCAGATACTCGTCGGCGCCGGCGCCGAGCGCCTGCTGGATGTAGTTGACTCCGGCCTCCGACGTCACCATGACGAGCTTGTCGAGGACGTGCTCCGGGTCTGCGCGCAGCGCCTTCACCAGCTCGAGCCCGTTCATCACCGGCATGTTCCAGTCGATGAGCGTGATGTCGAAGCGCTCGCCGCTCTTGCAGACTTCGAGCGCGGCGCGACCGTCCGTGGCCTCGACGCAGGTGAACCCCAGCTCGGTCAGCTGCCGCGCCAGGATCCGCCGCATCACGGTCGAATCATCGACGACCAACGCCCGCATGCTTCACCTCGGGATCCGGGACCTGCTGGTTCGAACCGCCGCAGCCATCGCGATCGACGTCCGGGGACGGATGACCCCGCCTGTAGCGACGCGGGGCACGGCCGTGCTTGAGATCAGCGGGCCCCGCGGCGCGCGAGCGCGCGCCGCGAGAGCCTGCTTCCGAACCGGAATGGAGGTCTTCGCGACCGGCGGCGCGGAACGCGTCTGCCCGCGCCGCCGGCCGGCCCTCACTCGGTCACGACTTCGAACGGCTGACGAGGGCGTTCAGCTCCTCGGACATCCGCGACAGACCCTCGGCGGCCTTCGCCGCCTCGGCCGCGGCGCCCGACGTGACCTTCGCCGCCTCGGCGACGCTCGAGATCGTCTGCGCGATCTCCTGGCTGCCGCGCGCCGCTTCCGACACGTTGCGCGAGATCTCGCCGGTCGTCGCCGCCTGCTCCTCGACCGCGCCCGCGATCGTGGACTGGAAGTCGTTGATCTGGTTGATGATTCCGCCGATCTCGCCGATCGCCTTCACCGCGCCCGCGGTGTCGGCCTGGATTGCCTCGATCATGCGGCTGATCTCCTCGGTCGCCTTGGTGGTCTCCTTCGCCAGCTCCTTGACCTCGTTGGCAACGACCGCGAAGCCCTTGCCCGCCTCACCGGCGCGCGCGGCCTCGATCGTGGCGTTCAGCGCGAGCAGGTTGGTCTGCTGCGCGATCGACGTGATCACCTTGATGACCTTGCCGATCTCGGCGCTGCTGTCGCCGAGCTTCGACACGGTCTCGTTGGTGTTCTTCGCGACGGTGACGGCGGTCGTCGCGACCTTTGCCGCGTCGCCCGCGTTCTTCGCGATCTCCTTCACGCTCGCGCCGAGCTCCTCGACGGCGGCCGAGACGGTCTGCACGTTCTTGCTGACCTGCTCGGACGCGGCGGCGACGACATTTGCCTGGCTCGAGGTCTCTTCCGCATTCGACATCATCTGAGTGCTGCCGGCGGTGAGCTCGCTGGACGAGGCGGCGAGGGCGGAGGCGTTTTCCGCGACCTTCTGGAACACGTCCTCCATCTGCTTCGTAATCACCTTCATGTTCTCGCGCATCTTGACCTGGTCGGTCACGTCGGTCGCGTACTTCACGACCTTGTACGTCTTGCCGCTCAGGTCCTGCACCGGGTTGTAGGACGCCTGGATCCAGATCTCCTTGCCGCCCTTCGCGAAGCGCTTGAACTCGCCGGCCTGGTACTCGCCATTCGCGAGCGATGCCCAGAAGCGCTTGTAGTCGGGGCTGTTCACGAAAGCGGTGTCGACGAACATGCTGTGGTGGCGGCCCTGGATCTCCTCGAGGCGGTAGCCCAGCGCGCCGAGGAAGTTGTCGTTCGCGGTGACGACGGTGCCGTCGGGCTTGAACTCGATGATCGCCTGCGACTTGCTGATCGCCGCGGCGAGGCTCTTCGCGTCCTTGTTCTCCTGGTCGAGGCGCAGCCGCTCGGTGGCGACCGACCACGTCACCATGAATCCGGTGTGCTGGCGGTTGTCGTCGAACACCGCGACCACGCGCAGGTCGAGCTTCTCCGGACCGAGTTCGATCATCGCCTGGTGCGGCAGGTTCTTCAGGTCGGAGAGGAAGCGGCGCTGGCGCGACGGATCCTTGTGGAACACGTCGATGTTCTGGCCGAGCACCTGCTCGGCGGGGAGGGGGAGCAGGTGCTGGATGCTCTTCAGAGTCTTCAGCGAGGTGTCGTTCATGTAGCGGATGACGAGATTCGTGTCGGCGAACATCACGTTCACCGGCACCTGCTCGACCATCGACGCGAACTGCGCCGAGCTTTCGCGCGACTCGCCGCGCGCCCGCTTCGGTCGATCGAGGACAGCTGATCCACTATTGCTTCGCGACGCGTTCATCTGGTTTCTCCAGTTCCGGTTCTTGATCCGTGGCCGATTTCGAGGGTTCGTTCGATCGAGCGCCTCACGCGCTCGTTTCGCCCGCGAGCGCGGGCGCGTGGTTCGCTTCGATCGCCTTCTTGGTGTCGAGGACCAGGAGCAGCCGGCCCGAGAGCTTGAACACTCCCGACACCAGCTCCCGAATCACTCCGCTCAAGGTCTCCGGCGGTCGCTCGAACTGGTCGGGCGACACCTCGAGCACGTCGCCGATCTCGTCGACGAGGAGGCTCACGGCGCCCTCGGCCGAGCGGATCACGACGTTGATCGGTTCGCCGCTCTCGCGCGGCGGGAGGCCGAGGCGCGTGCGCAGGTCGATCGCGGTCACGATCTGGCCGCGCAGGTTGATCAGGCCGCGGATGACGGCGGGCGCCAGCGGCACTCGCGTCATCTCCTGGAAGCGGATGATCTCCTGCACCTCCTGGACATGCACTCCGAAGAAGAGCTTGCCGACCTGGAACGTGCAGAACTGGTTCTCGATCGCCATGTCAGGCCTCCACCAACTCGTCGGCCGGGCTCTCGACCCGCTTCGCGGACGGGGAGCCGACCACCCTCTGAATGTCGAGCAGCTCGGTCACGCGCCCCTGGACGACGACCGACTCGAGGACGCCGACGCGCGACGCCGGACGCCGCGAGGTGATCCGCTCGTGGACGATGTCGAGGATCCGCGAGACCACGAGGCCGACGCTGCGGCCGTTCTCCGTGAACACCACGACCTGGGCCTTCTCGCTGCGCGCGAGGCCGATCGGCGCGTCGTTGCGCTTCTGGTGCTTGCGCCGGTCGTGCAGCAGGTCGTCGATGTCGACCAGCGGCATGATCTCGCCGCGGTACTGCACCACCTCGCACTCGCCGTTCTTCTCGATGAGGTCGCGCGAGAACTCTTCGAGCCGGTCGACGCGCTGGAGCGGGACCGCGATCCTGCCGCTGTCGCCCTGCATGAAGAGGAGGAGCGTCTGGACGTCCTCGTCGACGTTGTGGTGCTCTTCGGTCGTGGTCGAGCGGCCGCGATCGTGGACCTCGCTGATCACGCCCGCGACCTGGGCGATGCCCATCACGTCGAGGATCAGCGCGACGCGCCCGTCGCCCATGATCGTGGCGCCCGCGAACGCCGGGATGCCCTTCAGGAGCTTCGAGAGCGGCTTGACGACGATCTCCTCGGTGTCCTGGATCGCCTCGACCACGAGCCCGAACTGGCGATCGTCGGCCTGCAGGACCACGATGTTCACCGCTTCGGTGCGCTCAGCTTCGGTCGGCGCGTTCTCCGTCGCGCTCTTCTTCCAGCCCGCGCCGTCGAGGACGCGGTCGAGGTAGACCAGCGGAAGCAGGTTGCCGCGCAGGCGGTAGACCGGCGAGTCGTGGATCCGCTCGATCTTGGTGTTCGCCTCGGCGCCATCGAGCCGGACGAGTTCGAGCAGGCTGACCTGCGGGATCGCGTAGCGGTCGTGACCGTGCGTCACGATCAACCCGGGGATGATCGCGAGCGTGAGCGGGATGCGGATCTTGATCGTGATCCCGAGCCCCGGCTTGCTCTGCAGGTCGATGCTGCCGCCGATCTTCTCGATGTTCGAGCGCACGACGTCCATCCCGACGCCGCGGCCCGAGATGTTCGTGACCGCCTCAGCGGTGGAGAATCCGGCGGCGAACACGAGGTTGTGCAGCTCGTGATCCGCCATGCGCGCGGCCTGGTCGGCGCTCAGCATCCCCTTGCTCACCGCCTTGGCGCGGATGCGCTCGGTGTCGAGGCCCTTGCCGTCGTCGGAGATCTCGATGTTGACCTGACCGCCTTCGTGGTATGCGCGCAGGGAGAGGCAGCCGGTCTCGGGCTTGCCGCGCGCCTTGCGATCGGCCGGTTTCTCGATGCCGTGGTCGACCGAGTTGCGCACGATGTGCGTCAGGGGATCGCGGATCGCCTCGATGATGGTCTTGTCGAGCTCGGTCTCCTTGCCCTCCATCTCGATGCGGACCATCTTCCCGCAGGCGGTGGCGAGGTCGCGCACGACGCGCGGCAGCTTGCTCCAGATGTTGCCGATCGGCTGCATGCGCGTCTTCATCACGCTCTCCTGCAGCTCGGTCGTAATCAGGTTCAGGCGTTGCGAGGTGCTCTGGAACTGCGCGTCGTCCTGGCCGTGCGTGGCCGTGTACTGCAGCACCTGATTGCGCGCGAGCACCAACTCGCCGACCAGGTTCATCAGCTTGTCGAGCAGGCCGACGTCGACGCGGATCGCGCTGTCGGACAGGCTCTCGGCGTGCGCGCTCTTCGAGTTCGCCGGAGGCGTGGACGCATCGTTGTTCGAGTTCGATTCTGACGGCTCGGCCGAGGAGGCGGCGGAGGGAGCGGGCTCCGCGGGCGGCGGCGCCGGCGCCCCGGCGTGCAAGGCTTCGGCGTGGCCCGCGGCGGGAGCGCCGTTGCCACGCTCCGCGAGGGCGTGGAGCTTCGCGATCAGCGCCGAGTCGTCGCGTTCGCCTTCGACGCCGGTGCTCTCGATCGACGCCAGGATCGCGCGCACTGAGTCGGTCACCGCGAGCAGCGCGCTCGCGATCGCCTCGTTGATCTTGATCACGCCGTCGCGCAGGAGGCTGAGCAGGTTCTCGCCGGCGTGCGCGATCGATTCGAGGCGGCCGTAGCCGAGGAAGCCGGCCGTCCCCTTGATGGTGTGGATCGTGCGGAAGATGCTCGCGACCGTCGCCTGGTCGTCGGGCTGCTTCTCGAGGACGACCAAGTCGCGATCCATCTGGTCGAGGTTCTCGTGGCTCTCGACCAGGAATTCCTTCACGACCTCGTCGTGCTCGACCATGAGGACTCCTCCGAAATGGTTCGCTGCGTCATCGACGAGGGGGCGTCGACGACTTGAGAAGAACCGGGAGAAAGTCTTTGGATTTCCGACGAGCGCGAGGGGACACGCCCGCCGCAGCGGAGCGGGGCGGATCAGTTCAGGATTCGAGCTCCGCGAGCGCCTGGCGCGCTCGGGTCGCGACGCCATCGCGGCATCGGTCGACGTCGGTCTGCGTCATGCCGAAGAACTCGAGCGCGCCGGGAACGAGCGGTGCGCTCGGCTCGAGGGTGCTGCCCTCGGCTGCGGCGACCTCGCACGCGATCGAGTCGGCGACATGGACGCCGTAGGCGATCGCATCGAAGTCCTCGGGGCGCAGCGACGCGTTCGCGTACTCGTGGTGGTGGAGCCGCCCGGCGGCCGGGTCGTGGTGAAACTTGATGCCGTGAACGATGCCGGCGGGCAGCCGCCACTCCGCGGCGATCATCGCACCCAGCTCCGCGTGCTCGACGCCGAGAACGGTTCGTTCCGCCTCGAGCTGCTGGATCTGGCCGACGTCGCGCGCTTCGGTCAGGACGGCGAGCACGCCCTTCGCGAGGTATCGCGCAAGGGCGAGCTTGCCGATGTCGTGCAGCAATGCGGCGGTGTGCGTCTCCGGCGGCAGCCGCGCCGACTTCGTGCACGCGCCGATCTCCATCGCGGCGATCGCGGCGCATAGGGAGTGGCGGAACAGTTCGCCGGCGGCGAGCCCGTACTGCGGCAATGCCGCGCTCAAGCGGCTCTTCAACGCCGCCGACACGCACAGGCATAACACCTCTCCTGCGCCGAGCCGGACTACGGCGTCCTGGACCGTGGCGGTGCGCGCGTTGCCGCCGAAACGTGCGGAGTTCGCCAGACGCAGCACGCTACCGGCCAGCACCTGGTCCATCGCGAGGAGCTTCGCGACTTCGCGCAGGTCCGTGTCGCCACGCGCGATCAGCGCGGCGAGGCGAGAAACCGTCGCGGGCGGCGGTTCCATCCGCTCCGCGCTGGAGACGAGGGCATCGAGATCGATCATTGAGGGGTCCGATGCGGCGGCCGTACAGGCTTCCTTCGAACGCCGGCGCGACGGACTTGAGGGAAACCGCTCGAATTGTCCGGCTCGAGCGATTCCGAGAATTCGCGCGCTGGCCGGATTCGCGGCCCGTTTTCTCAAGTCGCGGGCAGTCCGCGCACGATCAAAGATCGGCGTCCTCGAAGTCGGCGCGGACGCCATTCGAACACCACTGGAGTACCGAGATGGCGAGTCGACCCACTCCGTCCGGGCGTGTGATCTCGTTCGGCGAAGACGAGATCATCGTCAGCAAGACCGATCTGAAGGGACGCATCACCTACGCGAACGACGTGTTCGTCCGGGTCTCCGGCTACACGACGGAAGAGCTGATCGACGCCCCGCACAGCATCCTCCGCCACCCGTCGATGCCGCGGTGCGTGTTCAAGCTTGCGTGGGACACGATCGCTGCGGGCAAGGAGATCTTCGCGTACGTCGTCAACCTCGCGAAGAACGGCGACGAGTATTGGGTCTTCGCGCACATCACGCCGAGCTACGACCGATCCGGACGGCACGTCGGCTACCACTCGAATCGCCGGGTGCCGTACCGCGACGGCGTCGAACGCGTGAAACCGATCTACGCCGCGCTGCTCGCCGAGGAGCGGAAGCACCACGACAGGAAGCTGCAGGTCGCCGCCTCGACGGCGCTGCTCGAGCGCACGCTTCATGACGCCGGTGTCGACTACGACCAGTTCGTGTTCGGCTTGTCCAAGCACACCGCACTCGAGGAGTCGCTGCGATGACCTCGCTGCTGAACGAGCTGAATGCCACCGAGCGGGATCAGTCGGAGGCGGCGCACCCCTCGAACGACCAACGCGACCTCGCGCGAATCGTCGAAGCGTGCGAGCGCGCGGCAGCCGGAGATCTCGAGGCGCGCATCGTCGAGGTGCCCGACGGCCCGCTGGCGCAGGTCTGCCACGCGATCAACCGCATGCTCGACACCGCCGACTCGTTCGTTCGTGAGACCGCCGCGGCGATGGACGCGTGCAGCCGCGACGTGTTCCACCGCCCGATCCTGCTGCGCGGTCTGAAAGGCGCGTACGGCCAGAGCGCCGTCGTGATCAACCGCGCCGGCATGAAGATGAAGCAGAACAAGCTGGTCAACGACGGGATCCGCGAGGCTGCGATGCTCGCGGCCGAGAACGTCCAGCACGTCAACACCGTCGCGGCCGCGTGCGAGGAGATGTCGACCACCGGCGGTGAGATCTCACGGCAGACCGCCGAGGCGGCGAAGACCGCCCAGCAGGCGGTCGCGGAGATCACGACCACCGCCGAGACCGTGTCGCGGCTCGACGGCGCGATGACAAAGATCGACGGCATCGTGAACCTGATCGAGAAGGTGGCGTCGCAGACCAACCTGCTCGCGCTGAACGCGACGATCGAGGCGGCGCGCGCCGGTGAACACGGCAAGGGGTTCGCCGTGGTCGCAACCGAAGTGAAGGAACTGTCGCGCAGCATTGTCACCGCGGTGCACGAGATCAACGAGCAGGTCGGCTCGATGAAGACGACGACGGCGTCGGTCGTCGCGCGGATCGAGGGTGCGATCAAGACGATCCGCACCGTCGACGAGCGCTCGAGCGTGATCGCCAACGCTCTCGCCGAGCAGGTGAAGGCGACCGGCGACATCAGCAAGGGCATCGGCGAGGTGTCGCAGAACACCGCGCTGGTGTCGGAGCGGATCCAATCGGTCACGCGGTCGTCCTGACCGCGCTCGCCGCTCAACCGTCGCTGACGATCCGCGCGATCTCGCGCGCTTCGTCGAATCTCCCGGGGGCGTCTTCGAGGTTGGTCAGGAACACGACGACGAGCGAGCGGCGCGGATCGAGGTAGATCATCCCGCTGACGCCTGGGCTCGAGCCGCCGTGCGAGTACTCGCCCGTGACCTTCCCCGCGGCGTCCTCGGAGATCCCGAAGCCGAGCCCGTAGTTCACGGTGTCGCCGTTCTTCAGGCGCGCCTCGGTCCACATCGCGTCGCGCGACGCGCTCGTCACCAGCGTGCCGTCGAGGAAGCGCGCGCCGAACGTCGCGAGGTCGCCGACGGTCGTGATGAACCCGCCGGCGGGGAGCCGGTTGCTCATGTCGACGTGCGGCGCGTTCACGATCGCGCCGTCCACCCGGCGATATCCGGCTGCGCGGTGCTCGATCAGCACCGACGGATCGTCGTCGCGCGTGTGCGTCATGCCGGCCGGGCCGATCACTTCTTCCTGCATCACGTGCATGAACGGCTCGTGCGTTGCGCCCGACAGCACGCAGCCGAGCACGTCGAACCCGTAGCTCGAGTACAGGTAGTCGGTGCCCGGCTCGAAGCGGAGCGCGTCGTCCTTGAACGGAGCGAGCGCGTCTTCGACCGTGAGGTAGTGCTTCGTGCTGGTCTGCTCCTCGAAGTCGTGGGGGCCGCCGTAGTGCCGGATCCCCGCGGTGTGCGTGAGCAGTTGGCGCGTCGTGATCGGCCACGGCTTCTCGGGAAACGCGTTCGTGTAGCGCGAGATCGGCGCGTCGAGGTCGATCACGCCGCGCTCGACGAGCCGCATCGTCGCGGTCGCCGTCATCGTCTTGCCGATCGACGCGGTGCGGAACCGGGTGTCGACGCGGACCGGCACGCCGTTTTCGATGTCCGCGAGTCCGTACGCGTTGGTCCAGATCACGCGGCCGTCGTGCGCGACGGCGACCGAGAGCCCCGGGATCGAGTGCTCCGACATGAAGGCGCCGATCGATCGGTCGAGCGCGTCGGCGCGCGCGGAGTCGAGCGCGCGCGGCGCGATGCAGCCCGCGAGTGCGACCCATCCGAGAACTGCGAGTCGCAGCGCGGCGCGAGTCGGGGACATCGGGCTCTCACTTCTTCAGGAGGGGCGTGAAGTAGCGGTAGTAGACCTCGAGCGAGAGCACGCACATCGCGGTCGTGTAGCAGCGCGAGTCGTTCGTGTCCTTCGCGTGGTCGGCGTACGGATCGATCGGGCGCCACGAGCCGTCGCGGTCCTGCGCGGGAGGCAGCGTTCTCTTGAGCGCGTCGTTCCACTGCTCCCACGCGGGGCCGCCGCAGCGGAACATGGCGAGCGAGCCGTAGTACCAGAAGTAGAGATTGCCGCTGGCCTCGGTGACGAACGCGTCCTCGCCGCGGCAACGGAACTCGCGCGGCTTGCGATCGAGGACGAAGCGCCGGGACTTGTCGAAGTCGGGGCCGCTCAGGTCGCGGCCGAACAGCGCGAGCACGAACATCGCCGCGGGAGTGGAGCCGGGCAGCGTCGCGTAGCCGGACGTCAGTCGATCGGGGTCGTGGTTGTAGCGGTAGTACCCGCGCCGCGCGTCGTAGGCGTTGTCGATGAACTTCTCCGCGCTGTCGAACACCGACTCGTCGACCGAGATGCCGGAGAGCCGCGCCGACTCGAGCGCCATCAACTGCCACGCGGTGATCGAGACGCGCGTCCACGAGTCGTAGTGCGCGCCCTGCGGGTTGAAGTATCCCCAGCCGCCGCCGAGCCGCGGGTCGCGACTCTTGCTCTGGTTCGCGACGATGTGCGCGACCGCCTTCTCGAGCGGAGCGCGCAGTCGCTCTTCCTTCGTGATCGCGTAGCACTCCGCGAGCGCGTAGGTCGCGATGCCGTGGCTGTAGGACGACGTCCAACCGAAGTGCCCGGACTCGGGCTCCTGCACGTCGAGCAGGAAGTTGATCGCGCGACGCGTGACGTCGGAGTACTGCGTGTTCGAGTCGGGCGTGTGGCCCGCGCCGAGGAACGCCAGCAGCGAGAGCGCGGTCTTGCCGACGACCACGTAGCCGTACTTGTCGTCGTAGTCGTCCGTGCTGCCGAAGAAGCCTTCCGCGTCCTGCTTCTTCGCGAGGTACGCGAGGCCGCGTGCGACTGCGGCTTCGGTCTCCTGCGTGCCGCCGTGCTCCTTCAGCGCTTCCTGACGCGCGACGCCGAAGCGGTTCTTGTACGGCGTGTTCTCGAGTCGCTTCGGCGCATCGAACGTCGGCTCGGGCGCCGCGGGTTTGCCGAAGTCGAGCGCGGGGAGCGCGGCCGCGGCCGGCGCGGTCGGGAAGTCCGCGGCGACCAGCGCGCGCGACGGACCGGAGCCCGCGGCGCCGAGGCCGTCGTTCCGGCTCACGCCGCCGCCGCGGCCCGCGAGATCGCCGAGCGCGAGGTCGTCGCCGCCGCCGCCCGCGCGCGGCACGTCGTTCGGATCGCCGCCGGCTCCGCCGGTGCCGCTCGTGTCGACCGGCGCGAACGACTCGCCGTCCTCGAGCGCGACGCCGGGCCCGGCGCCATCGCCGCCCGCGCCGTGCGCGGATGGCGTCGCTCCGGCGCCGCCGCGCTCGGGAGCTGCGAGATCGCCGCCGCTGCCGCCGGTCCCGTCCCCGCCGCTCGGCGCGTCGAACGCGACCGCGGCGGGCGCCGCCGTGGAT
>CAZBOK010000050.1:0-17003 GCA_964493525.1 uncultured Phycisphaeraceae bacterium
ATCGCGACGTCGAGCCGGCCGCGCGCGCCGCGGCCGAGGCGGTGCGCGGCCCCGCAGGCGGCGCGGCGAGGCTCGCGCTCCTCGACGAGGCCGGCGTGCGTGGGCTCGTGAAGGCGGCGACGGCGGCGGGGCGTCGCGTCGACGTGCATGCGCTCGGCGGCGCGCCGCGGTGGGACGAGATCTCCGCGGAAGAGTTCGGGACGCGCCGCTGCCTGATCGTCTTCGAGGACTGAACCGTCGGGACTACGCGAGCCGTTCGAGCGCCGCGGATGCGACCGCCGCCGCGGCGCCGGTCGTGAGGCGCGCGCGGAAGCGTCGATCGAGATCGTCGAGGCAGCGCATTCGAATCTCCCCGTCGACGAGCCGCGCTTCGCACGCGTCCGCGATCGCCTGCGCGTCGAGGTCCGGTCCGACGAACTCGGGAACGATCTCCGCGCCGGCCACGAGGTTGACGAGCGAGATCCACGGCACGGTCAGGAACTGACCGCCGAGGAAGCGATGCCAGCGCGTGATGCGGTAGACGACGACCATCGGGACGCGATGCCACGCGACCTCGAACGTCGCCGTGCCCGACGCCACCAGCGCGGCGCGCGCGCGCGCGAGCACGGGGCCGACGCGGCGCACGAGATCGACGCGGATCGGCGCGCCGCGCAGGAACGACTCCGCCCGCCGCGCGGCGGGCTCGTTCGATTGCGGCAGCACGAAGCGCACCTCGGGCCGCTTCGCGGCGAGGCGCGTCGCGGCCGCGATCATCAGCGGGAGGTTCGCGTCGACTTCCTGCGGCCGCGACCCGGGGAGGAGCGCGACGATCGGCGCGTCGCCCGCGAGCATCCGCGCGAGCATGTCGTCCGGCGGCACTCGCGCTTCCGCCTCCAGTCGCTCGAGCGCCGGGCTCCCGACGTACTTCGCATCGATCCCGCGCGCGCGCAGGTAGCCCTCCTCGAACGGCAGGATCGTGAACGCGCGGTCGACCGCGGCGGCGAAGCGCTTCGCGCGCCACGGCGCCCACGCCCAGAGCTGCGGGCACGCGAAGTAGAACACCGGGATCCCCGCGCGGCGCGCGAGCTGCGCGAAGCGCACGTGCAGGCCGGGGTAGTCGACGAGGAGCACGAGGTCCGGTCGCTCGTCGTCGAGGTAGCGCTGGAAGCGGCGGATCACGCCGACGAACTTGCCGATGCTCGCGAACACCGCCTGGAAGCCGAGCACCGCGAGGTCGGAGAGCGGGAACAGGAGACGCGCCCCGGCCGCTTCGAGATGCGCGCCGCCCATGCAATCGACGGCGACCTCCGGGGCGCGACGGCGGATCTCACGGACGACCGGCGCGGCGAGGTGCTCGCCCGACAGCTCGCCGGCCGAGACGAAGATCCGTCGCGTCACGGATGCGCGTCGACCGTGTCGATGCGGACCGGCCGGCGACCTTCCTCGGATTGGAACAGCACGCGGTGAGCGTCGGCGAGCGAGACCGCCGACGGCGAGCCCGGATTGCGAGCGGCGCCGGCGCGATCGCCGACGACGATCTGCGCGCGATCGAGCCCGCCGATTCCCCGCAGTTGGTCGAGCGTGGCGGCGGAGACGACGCCGAGGAGGTCGACCTCACCGCTCCGCGTGCGCTTGTCGATCTCGGCCGCGGCGCCGGCGACGTCGGGGACGAGCAGCATGTGGTTGCCCGCGTGGCGGATGTCGACCACGAGGCCGGTGGGCGCAGCGCGCGATTCGCACGGCGAGACCTCGACCGTGAGGCCGGACAGCGCGACCTGGACCGGCGCGGAGACGACCGTCGCGTTCGAACCGGACGACGTGGCCGCCGCGGCGGGCGAGTAGATCGCGTCGATCCGGATTCCCCTCGGCAGTTCGATCGTCGAGTTCGGCGCGACCGTCAGGATCAGCGCGCGCACGCGGGCGAGGCCGCGGCCGGCGAGCAGCGGTCCGAGTTCGCCGAGCTTCGGGTCGGCGCCGAGCGCGATGACCGTGACCTCGTCTCCCGCGGCGCGCAGGATGGCGAACGCCGGCGTTCCGCGCTCCACGAGCGGCCCGTTGAACTGGAGCGTGGCGATGTGATCGGCCTGCTTGTCGATCGGGATCGGACTGCAAGCGAGGACGGCGAGCGCGAGAAGGGGCGCGCACGCCGGCCGCGTCATCGCGCGGGTCCTTGTGCGGCGGCTCGCGCGGGCGCGCGGTCGAAGCGGTAGAGCACCTGGCCGGACGCCGCCTTCGGGAAGAAGTAGGTCGACTTCGCCGGCATGTTCACGCGGCGATCCGACACGCGGAGGATCGTCTCGACGGCGGGCGGACGCAGGAAGAACGCGGCCGCGACGTCCTCCGACTTCGCGAGCCCGAGCGGGTCGTCCTCGCCGCGCACGTAGCGTCGCACGATCGGGGCGCCGAGGTGGGTCGGGTCGAGAAGGCCGCGCTCGAGGACCGTCACGTCGAGGCGCGCCGTCGGCTCGGTGAGCTCGGCGAGCTGGGCGCGGGTCGTCGGGTTCGGCGTCGCGATCACCGCGCGGTTCTCGCGTCGCAGCCACACGCCGATCGCGTCCGTCGCGTCGGCCGCGGTCAGCGCGTTCAGGAGCTGTTCGGGGCGGACGCTGCGCAGCTCGAACGCGCGTTCGAGGCGCGTGCGCAGAGCCGTCGCCGTCGCGGCGTCGAGGTCTTTCACGAAGCGGTGGGTCGGGAAGATCACGACGCCCGGATCCTGCGCGCGCACGAGCAGCGCGAGCCGCCACGCGGCGCCGGCGTCGGTCGGGTTCGCGGCGGCGTGGCGCGCGGAGACCGTGTATCGGTGGTGGCCGTCGGCGACGTACAGCGGCAGCTCGCGGACGACTTCCGCGACGCGCGGCGCGACCCGCGGATCGGCGCGGCGGAAGTCGAACCGGACGCCGCCGAGCGTGGCCGACGCGGACACCGCCTTCAACCGGCTTCCCTCGAGCAGCGCATCGACGCGCCCGATCGGGTCGGAGTAGAGCAGGAACACCGGCTCGAGGTTCGCCCGCGTCGCGGCCATCAACCGGGCGCGATCCTCGAGCGGCTTCGGCAGCACCTCTTCGTGGCCGCGGATCGATCCGGCGCCGAGCGGCTCGATCTTCACCAGCGCGAGGAAGCCGCGCCGCGTCTTCTTCTTGCCGTCCGGTCCGACGAAGTGCGCATCCTGCAGGTGGAAGGTCGGCTCGTCGTCCGGCTCGAGGCGGCCGTCGGCCAGCATCTCGCCGAGCAGGCGCGCCGCCGATGCGTAGCGATCGAGGCCGCCGTTCTCCTCGGGGAGCGTCAGGTGCACGACGTTCGCGGGCGAGCGCGCGGCGAACTCCGCGCGTTGATCGGCGTCGAGGACGTCGTAGGGCGGCGCCGCGCATGGGCCGGCCGTCCCGGTCGCCGGGTCCTTGAATCGATCGCCGCGGAACGGGGTGATCAGCGCCATCGCGGGCGTCCCGATCAGACCGTCGCGCGCCACGCCGCGTGCCGGCTCTCCTTGCCGCGGACGACGTCCTGGTACGCGCGCTGCAGCGCGCGCGTGACGCGCCCCGGCTTCCCGTCGCCGATCGTGCGGCCTTCGATCTCACGCACCGGGACGACCTCGACGGCGGTGCCGGTCAGGAACACCTCGTCGGCGATGAACAGCTCGTCCTTCGCGAAGTCTTCCTCGCGGACCGATTGGAGTCCGAGGTCGCTCGCGAGCTCGCGAGCCAGCGTGAGGATCGAGTCGCGCGTGATCCCGAGGAGGATCGGCGACGCGGGCGACGGCGTCTTGAGGATGCCGTTCCTCACGATGAACAGGTTCTCGCCGGTGCCTTCCGCGACGCGGCCGCTGCCGTCGAGCAGGATCGCCTCGTCGCAGCCGGCGCGGGCGGCCTCGCGCTTGGCGAGGATCGAGTTCACGTACTGGCCGGTGATCTTCGCCTTCGCGAGGCTCGCGTTGTGGGGCGGGCGCACGATCGAGGCGATGCCGCAGCGGACGCCCTTCGTGTCGGAGTTCTCGCCGAGGTAGGCGTTCCACTTGAACGCGCCGACGGCCGTGCGCGTCGGGTTCTGCGTCGAGCCGATGCCGAGCGGCCCCTCGCCCATCCAGGCGAGCGGGCGGATGTAGCACTCGTCGAGACCGTTCTTGCGCACGACGTCGCGGCAGGCGGTCTCGAGGTCCGCTCGAGTGAACGGGATCGTGAGGAAGCTCATCCGCGCCGAGTCGAGCAGGCGGCAGACGTGATCCTCGAGCCGGAAGATCGCCGAGCGGCCGTCGGCCAGGCGGTAGCAGCGGATGCCTTCGAAGACGCCGAGCCCGTAGTGGAGCGTGTGCGTGTAGAAGTGGAAGCGCGCGTCGTCCCACGGCACGAGCTTGCCGTCGAGCCAGATCGACTCGGTCTTTTCCATGCGTGGCGTCCGTTGCACGCGGCGCTTGCCGGCCCGCGAAAAAGCCGGCAGCTTACCGGTCATCGAGCGGGGCGCAAAGGCCGGGGTTCGCGTGGCGCTCCCTATACTCCCGCCGATGGCAGCGCGAGAGAAGGCGACCGCATCGCTCGAGACCGCACCCGCGTTCGCGCCGAACGATTTCCGCGCGTTCGAGCGGCACAAGTGGAGCGATCCCGACGCGAACGCCGAACGCCTGGTCCTGAAGCGCAAGCTGCAGGCGATGGGGGAGCCGGTGCTCGCGCACTTGAAGGCGCACGGCGCCGAGCTCGCGCTCCGCACGTCGATCCACAACCCGTTCAAGTTCAACGGCAATCGCGTCGACGCGCTGTGGTTCTACCTCGCGCCCGCCGACACCGCGAAGCGCCCGCTGCGCGACCTGCTCGGCGTCGAGTTCGCGGCGGACACCGACGCGAACTACGTCCACGCGAACCTCGTCACGGCGATCGACTTCACCGGCATCACGATCGGCGTCCGCGTGCACGAGCGCGCGTGGTGGGACGTGCAGAACCTGAAGGCGCGCGCGACGACGCGGGAAGGCGCGGAGGAGTTCGCGCGGCTCCTGAACGAGGTGAAGGGCGGCTACGCGCTCACGCTCCACGACTGGAAGCAGAAGCACGTGTGCGGCGGCATCAAGTGGGACGACGTGCTGAACGTCTTCCGCTACTGCGAGCCGGGCAAGCACCGCGTCCACGTGCAGCGGTTCGTGAGCAAGGACGATCCCGCGGCGCTCTCCCCGACTTTGATCCAACAGGTCGCTGCGGAGTTCGTCACGCTCCTCCCCGTCTACAGGTTCATCCTGTGGTCGCCCGACAACAACCACTTGGGCATGAAGCGCGCATGAAATCGTCCCGCTGGATCCTCGTCGTCGGCGCCGTCCTCGGCCTCGCCGCACTGCCGGCTGTCCTGTCGCGTTGCAGCGGGAAGCAGGCGCATCCCGAGCATCCCGTGGTGCTGATCGGCGTGGACGGCATGGAGTGGAAGGTCCTCGGGCCGCTTCTGAAGGAGGGCAGGATGCCGAACCTCCAGAAGCTGATCGAGAGGGGCACGCTCGGCAATCTGATCACGTTCAAGAACATGGCGTTGTCCCCGGTGATCTGGACATCGATCGCGACCGGCACGACTTCGAACGCCCACGGGATCACCAACTTCCTCGACCCCGCGGGCACGCCGTTCACCTCGAACTCGCGGCGCGGCAAGGCGCTCTGGAACATCGCGTCGGACTACGGACTTCGCACGCTCTGCGTCGGTTGGTGGGTCACGTACCCGGCGGAGGAGATTCGCGGGACGATGGTCGCGCCGTATTCGTCGGCCGGGCAAAACACGCTGAACTGGAAGGGCAACCTCCGGCCCGACCTCGCCGATCAGACCTGGCCGCGCGACCTCATCAAGTCGGTGTATCCGATCGCGGAGCGCATCAACGACCCCGCGAACTTCCACAAGAACATCGCGGCGCCTTACTTCGAAGGCGTCGACCCCAAGAAGATCACGCCGCTCGAGAACGAGATCGTGAGTCAGGCGCTGTGGTCGGTCGCCGCGGACGAGACGTTCGCGGCCGTGGCGGTGGAACTGCTGCACGAGCGTGAGAAGAACCCGAACCTGACGATGGTGTACATGGGCGGGCCGGACGTCTCGAGCCACCGGTTCTGGCGTTATCGGACCCCGGAGGAGTTCCAGTACACGATCCCGGACGAATCGGTCTCCGAGCTGAAGGAGATCATCCACCGCTTCTACATGCGGACCGATCAGTTGATCGGCAACGTGCTCGCCGCGGCGCCGCAGGACGCGAACGTGATCGTGTGCTCCGATCACGGCTTCCACGCGACCAACACCGACAAGCCCGATCCCCGCGGTCTCTCCGGGCACCACATGGACGGGCCGCCGGGCGTGATCATCGCGGCGGGGCCGGAGTTCAAGACGGGCAACGGCAAGGAACTCCTCGCCGCCCTCGCGACGACGCCACGGCTGCAGCTCCCGCCGCTCGGCTCCGTCCTCGAGGTCGCCCCGACCATGCTCTACCTGCTCGACATCCCGGCGGGCCGGAACATGGCGAATCCGCAGGGCGGGAAGCTCCTGAAGAGTCTGGTCGCTCCGGAAGCGCTGGCGCGCCGGCCGATCGCCGATGCGATCGAGAGCCACGACATCGGCTTCCGCCCGCCGAGCCAGCCGATCTCGGTGTCGGAGGGGGACACCAAGGGAATCCAGGAGTGGATGAAGCAGAACGGGTACCTGGCGGGCGGCCAAGCGGTCGACGTTCAGCTGAACGTGCCGAAAGACGAAGAGAAGGGGGAGAAACGCTGAGTCTGCCGAGCTTGCGACGGCGACTCACGGCTCCCTACAGTGCCCCGAACTCGAATCGAACGGAGATCGCGATGTTCCAGGACGACCGTGCGCGGCTGAACGACGACGACGATGACGACGACGAAGAGCCGGCGTGCCCCGAGCACGATCAGAAGAAGGGCGGCGGCCACGGCGACAGCCTCGGCATGCGGCTGCTCAAGCACCGCACGATCGTCATCGCGAAGCCGGTCGACAAGGAACTGATGGAGCGCGTCTCGACGCAGCTCCTCTTGCTCTCGGCCGAGAACTCGAGCAAGCCGATCACGGTCTACGTGAACTCGCCCGGCGGTGACGCCGACTCGGGTTTCGCGATCTACGACGTGATGAAGTTCGTGCGCGCCCCGGTGCGCACCGTCTGCGCGGGCCTGTGCGCGTCGGCGGCGATCATCATCTTCCTCGGCAGCGAGAAGGGGCAGCGGTTCTCGCTGCCGAACTCGCGCTTCCTGATCCACCAGCCGTCGACCCAGGCGATGGGGCAGGCGTCGGACCTCGAGATCACCGCGAAGGAGATCATCAAGATCCGCGAGAAGTACAACGAGGTCGTCGCGGCGGAGACCGGCGTGTCCGCGAAGCAGGTGATCAAGGACGCGAACCGCGACTTCTGGCTGTCGGCGGACGAAGCGAAGTCCTACGGCCTCGTCTCGAAGATCGTGAAGGAGATGGGCGAGATCGAGTGACGCCGGCGCCGATTGGGGCGCCGAGCGGGCTTTCGGAAATCGCCGTCACCGCCGTCACCGGGCCATTCTCGGCCGCGGGCGCGCGGTATTGGGCGATTTGACGGCGGTGGCGGCGGTGACGGCGATTCTTGGGAGGGGCTTGAGCCCCTGCCGTTTCGGCCGTCGCCGGCGTGCTCAGACCGAGCCGGATCCGTGCGTCATCGGATCGCCGAACTTCGCGGCGAGGCGCGGGAACATCCACTTGCCCCAGAAGCCGTGCAGCACCTTGCCCGGGAGGCGTTCGCCGACCCAGCGCACCGGCTTCGAGATCAGGAACTTCACGAGCCAGTCGGGCGCGATGCCGCGCGCGCGGTGACGAAGCAGGAAGACGTAGGTGAGGAAGCTGTGCTTCACGTCGCGCAGCGAGTTGAACACGTTCAGGTAGGTGTCCTTCTCGCCGCTGATGACCCCGTCCTTCACCGCCTTGTTGTAGATCTCCGTGCCGGGGTAGTAGGTCAGGGTGAAGATGTTCGTGCGGAGGAACTTGGGGAGATCGAGCGTGTTCGTCACGTTCTGCAGCTGGTCCGCCTCGGTCTCATAGGGGTTGTCGATGATGAAGTCGGCGGTGACGCGCAGCCCCTTCGGGATGCCGTGCGCCTCGAGGATCTTCAGGTGCTCCTTCACCTTCCACATCGGGAGGAAGCGCTTGTAGATCTCGCGGTTCAGCCGGTCGGACCCGCTCTGGATGCCGATCTGCACCGTCGCCATCCCGGCGTCCATCAGGAGGTCGAGCTTCTCCTGATTGATCGACGCGGGGATCGCGGAGCAACCGAACGGGAGGCCGATCTCCGCCTTGTATCGCTTGGCGAAGATCACGAGGTCGTCGAGCTTGCGCGCGAAGAAGTCGTCGTCGCTGAACGCGACGTGCTTCAGGAACTTGTACTGCTGCGTGCGCGCCTTGATCTCTTCGATGACCGCGTCGGACGAGCGGTAGCGCAGCTTGCGCGGCTTGTTCACGCCGTCGTTGTAGGTGCTGACGAAGTAGTTGTTGTAGCAGTAGGTGCAGACGAACGGGCAGCCACGCGTCGCGAGCACGAAGTAGCTCGGCTGATCGAAGTAGTACACCGTGTGGTACTTCTTCAGCAGATCCTCGTTCAGCGGGAGGATGCGCCGGCCTTCGTCGAGGATGAAGCAGTCCTCGGTGCCGTAGTCGGGCCACGGGTGGACGTCGAGGTTCATCTGCAGGTTGCGCAGACCGTTGTCCACCTGGTTGCCATCGACCTTGAACGAGAAGTTCGGCGTGTCGAGGTAGTTCTCGCCGCGCTCCATGCGACCGAGCAGATCGACGATCGCTTCCTCGCACTCGCCGCGCGCGGCGATGTCGCAGTGCTGGAGCGAGTGCTTCGTGCGAGCGGTCGGATGGATGCCGCCCCACATCAGCTTCTTGTCGCCGAAGCGCTGGCGGAGGTAGCGCGTCGCGTCGAGCGCGCGGTCCTCGTAACACGAGTACAGCGAGATCGCGAACATGTCCTGTTCGGCGAGGATCGCCTCGAGCTGCGGAGTGATCTCGAGTTGCGCGGTCCCGTAGTACGGGAGGAAGAACTGCGTGACCTTGTGGCCGGCCTGCTTCAGCGAGGACGCGATGAGCCGCGAGCCTTCCCCTGAGAGCTCATCGCAGAAGTTGAAGAGGCAGAACTTCATCCGCTCGCTCCGCTGTGGCGATCCGATTGCGCGACTTCATCCCGTCGATGCGATGTGCCCGTCCAAAGCGCGTGACCGAATGAACGGGGCGCCAAGGAATAGCATCCGATCCGGGATCGTGGGGCCGGCGTGCCGTGGCTTTTTTCGGAACGCCTGATGCGACGACCTGAGCCGCGAGCACGATTTCGCCGAACGACCGGGCGGGATCATACCTTGCGCGCGGTGCCTAGGTGCTTGAGTTCTCTATGCTTCGGACCGCGCCTCGGGTCGGCGCACTCGAGATCGAATGAACGCCCGCTCGTTGCTCTCCGGTGCCGCGCTCGCCGCATTCGTGCTGCTCTGCGTGATCCCGCCGCTGCTCCTGCTCGGTTCGGCGTTCCACACCGAGCATGGAATCGGCCTCGACCGGTTCTCGAACCTGCTTCTCGATCACCGGCAGCTCGGGCTGTTGAAGAACTCGATCTTCGTCGGCTTCGGCACCGCCGTCTTCGCGACGCTGATCGGGGCGCCGCTCGGGTACTTGATCGGACGGACCAACCTGCCGCTCCGGGGGCTGCTCGGAGTGCTGTGCGCCGCGCCGCTGATCGTGCCGCCGTACGTGACCGGCATCGCCTACACGGTCCTCAGGACGGACCTCGAGGCGCTGTTCCGCGGCGCGCTGCCGGTGCCGACGCTCGCCGGGATCGGCGGGACGTGGTTCCTCGAGACGATCTCGTTGTTCCCGCTCGTCACGCTCCTCGCGGCGCAGGGGTTCGCGAGCGTCGACGGCACGGCGGAGGAGGCGGCCGGCCTCGCGCGCGGCAAGCGGTCGGCGTTCTTCCGCGTCACTCTCCCGCTCGCGGCGCCGGCGATCGCGTGCGGCGCGGTGTTCGTCTTCGTGTTCGCCGTGTGCGACTTCTCGATCCCCGACTACCTCTCGTTCACGGGCCCGCCGGACCGCGTGTACCAGGTGTTCGCGACCGAGGTCTTCTACCAGTTCAGCAAGATGCGCTCGTCCGAGGACGCCGCGGTCGCGTCGCTGCCGTTGCTCGTGATCGTTGCGATCGCCTTGCCGCTGCTCCTGCGGTTCGAGGGGTCGGCGGAGCGCGCGGTCTCCGGGCAGCTGCGCGTCGCCCCGCGCGAGCGACGTCTCGGCGCCTGGCGCTGGCCGGCGTTCGCGTTCGCGCTCGCGGTCGCGGCCGTCGCGACGGTGATCCCGCTGGCGGAGCTCGCGCGCTGGACCGCCGCGGGAGGGTCGCAGGAGAACCGACTCGACGCGATCCTGGCCGCTTGCTCCGACGCCGCGCCGGACATCGGTCGATCGATCCTGCTGTCCGCGGGCGCTGGCCTCACGATGGCCGTGATCGGCTTCCTCCTCGCGTACCGCGTCGAGCGGTCGCAGACGGCGGCGGGGTCGCGGCGCCTCGCGGCGTTCCTCCTGCTGCCCGTCGCGGTGCCGTCGATCCTGCTCGCGATCGGCGAGATCCGCTTCTGGAACCATCCGCTGAACCCGCTCGCGGACTGGGTGTATCCGTCGCCGATCCTGGTGCTGATCACTTACGTCGCGCGCTTCCTTCCCTTCGCGATCCTGATCGCACGCGCCCAATTGAAGAACCTCGATCCGCAGATGGAGGAGGCCGCGCGGATCGCGGGCAAGCGGTTCCCGGCGATCCTCTGCCGCGTGGTGCTCCCCGCCGCGGTCGACGGCTTCCTCGGCGCGATGCTCGTCGGGTTCCTGCTCTCCATGCGCGAGCTCGACGCCGTCGTGCTGCTCCCCGCGGGGTCGGACACGCTGCCGAACCGGGTGTACTCCCTGGTCCACACGCAGCGCGACGCCGTCGTCGCCGCCCTCTGCCTCGTGCTGGTCCTGTCCGCCGCCGTGCCCTTGCTCGTGTATCGATTCGTGCTCGCCCGCCGCCTGCGGCTTTGGTGACGCCTTGTCGGGCCGCTCCATGGCCCGCTAACGTCTGCGCTCTTCACGGCGAGGAGCGATCCATGGACTACCCGATGCGGAGCATCGCCTACCTGGCGGAGATCCTCCATCCCCAGAAGCAGCACTCGCCGACGGATCTTCAGAAGGTCCACGCCGCCGCGTTCAGCGATGCGCGTTGCCAGTACCAGAACTTCGCGCTCGTGAACGGTGGGGCGCTCCTGTCGAACCCGCCCGGCGCACCGAACGTCGTCTCGAGCGCGACGTTCCTGCCGGACCGCATCCAACTGCGCGAGGAGATGTCGGGGATCAGCCGCGAGTCGTTCCAGGAGCGGATCGAGGTGCTCGCGTCGCTCGCGTTTCAGCACCTCGCGGTACCGCAGTTCCTGCTGCAGAACTTCGTGGTGCGGTCCCTCGTGAACGCGCGCAACTTCTATGACTCGCGCGAGTTCATGGCGCGCTCGCTGTTCAACATGGAGGAGGAGGACTTCTCCTGCCTGCAGCGCAAGCCGCACATCTTCGGGATGCGGCTCGTGTTCCCGCAGACGTCCGACAACCGCGGGATCTTCAACGTGCGGATCGAGTCGTACGCGAACGAGCCGCGCTCGCTGTTCATCGAGAACGTCGGGATCTTCCAGTCGATCGTGAACCCGACGAACCTGAACGAGCTCACGTCGAACTTCTTCGCGACCTACGACTACATCGACGGCAACCTCATCGACTTCATCGCGCAGTTCGACGGACGCGAAGAACCGCAGCAGTGACCGGCGCAGCCGGCAACGAAAGAGCCCGCGTGCGTCGACGCGACGCACGCGGGCTCTTCTGCTGAATCGATCGCTTTCGCGACGCCTTACTTCTGCTCGAACGGCGGCGGCGCGAAGCCTTCCTCGACGAACGTGTCGGTGCGCTTCACTTCGGCGCAACCCGGGTCTTCATCGGGGCTGTGGTGCTCGGTGACGCCGAAGTAGAGCTGATCCCAACCGAAGCAGTTCTTCGGCACCTCGAGCTCGCAGTTGCGCTTGGTGACCTTCGTGATCGTGTCGATGTACTCCGGGTCGTCGACGGTCTTCGGCGCGCCCTGGAAGAAGCGCGGGATGCAGGTGAAGACGAGCTCCTTGCGTCGGGCGCTGTCGTTCTCCTGACCGAACAGGTAGCCGAGCACGGGGATGTCGCCGAGCACGGGCGCCTTCTGGTTCGAGTCGACCTCTTCCTCGCGGGTGAGACCGCCGAACACGAACGGCTGGCCGTCGACGAGGCGCAGCTTCGTGTTGAGCTTGCGCGAGCTGACGATCGGCGTGCCCTGCGGCGTCTCGCCGATGAGGTCGCTGATATCGAGCTCGATCGCGACCTCGGACGACTCGGTGCCGATCACCGGCCGCACCTTGAGCGTGATGCCGAGGTTGTTCGAGCCGGACGGCGAGCCGGTGTTGTGGTTGAGAGTGACGTCGTCGTGGCTCGAGAAGTCGCTGCCGAAGTCGAGCCGTGCGGGCGTCAGGCCGCCTGCACCGGGATCGTCGGGGTTGACGTCGAACGACAAGAACTGATCGGACGACGTCCACGTCGCCGTGTTGTTGCTGAAGACGAACAGTTCCGGCTCCGCCAGCGCGCGCGCCTTGCCCTTCACACGCAGGAAGTCGAGGTAGGCGGAGGTGAGCAGGTAGTTCGCGGACAGCAGGTACTGGTTCGAATCGGTGTCGATCGTGTGCTTGCCGGGGGAGAAGATCGCTCCGGTTCCGAGGTTCGGGTCGAAGAAGCCGGTCGCGTTCTTGAAGTGATGATTCGCTTCCTGGCCCGTGAAGATCGCCTCGAAGAGCGAGCGGCCCGGCCCGTTCTTCCACGCGATCCAGTCGACGCCGAGCTTGAGATCGTTGGACGTGTCGACTTCATACACGCGGAACTTCAGCAGAGCCTGCGGCGGCGGCTGGTCGAAGTCCGCGCACGCTTTCAGATACGACTCGACGCGATACGGCTCGTCGCGGCGCTCGAGGGTGTTGCGGAAGCGGTCGACCTGCGTGGCGCCTTCACCCGCGTAGTTCGACGCGAACACGTCGAGCGTGTCGGCGGGACGATTCTGCGTCACATAGAGACCGGTCGCCGAGCCATCGCGACCTTGCAGCACCCATTCGGCGTCGAGCGCTTCGAGTGATTGCCGGATCCACTCGACCTGGAACTTCGGGCAGATCACCTGCAGGAAGTTCTCGCCTTTCACCTTGTCCATGATGACTTCCGCGCGTCCGCCTTCTTTGTTCGTGACCGTGCGATACACGTCGCGAAGCTCGCGCGGGTTGGCGTGCCGGATCGGGAACACGGCCGTCACGTAGTCGTTGATCAGGTTCTTCTGATTCACGCGAAGCACTTTGATCACGCCCGCGTTCGGGTCGATGTTGATCTGCTCGTCCTGATTGATGTAGTCGTCGATCCGGCTGTTGGTCTCGCCGGTCGTGAACCCCTGGTTCGGGCTCGTATTGCCGTCGACCGCCTGAACTCCCGCGGCCTGGTCCGGCTGGAAGAACGGGTTCTGCGCCTGAGCGGTCGAAACGAACAGGACCGCCGCGACCGTCGCCGTCCAGATCTGCATCTTGTGGGTCATGGTCTGGTTTCCTCTTCGCTCACTTGCTCAGGAAGCCGGGGGACTTGTCCATCGCGCGCGTGTCGACTTCATTGCGCGCTCGGCGATACAGCTCGTCATCCGCAGGATTGCCGTTGCGTCCGCCGTTCTTGAGATCGGCGAGCACCTGCGTCTGCAGCGTGCACACGACCAGCGATTTCTGATCGAGGCGCGATTCGCCGCCGAACAGGTAGCCGACGATCGGGAGATCCCCGAGCCACGGCATCTTGTTGGCGCTGTCGACGCGCCGCTGGCGCACGAGTCCGCCGAACGTGATCACGTGCGTGTCGTGCGGCACCTTCATCACGGTGTCGACCGCGCGACTCGCGAGGACCGGCGTGCCGTCGTCGGCATATCCGGTGTGATTGACGACCGACATCGAGACCTGGACCGTCGCGTTCTTCACGTTGATCGTGGGAAGGATCGAGAAGAAGAAGCCGACTCCCGCCGCCCCGAGCGTGCGCGACTGCAGCTTCGGGACGACGGTGCGGTTGTCGGGGTGATCGACGCGGAAGGCGCCGAGCGTGTCGGTCAGCTCTCCGGTCTTGGACGTGTCGAGCGTCGGTGGGAGGTCGCCGTACGGGTCGAGCGGCTTGAGACGCGAGCCGGCGCGGAGATCGCCTCCGTCATTGGTCTTGTAGAACAGGATGTTCTCACCGACCGACAGCGACGCGAGGTTGCGGTTGAGCGCGACGAGCTTCGACGACGTCAGGACGCGCGCGAGCCCCTTCGACACGAGGTATTGGAAGTATGCGGACGGCACGTCATAGAAGTAGGCGATGTTGCGTCCGCCGCTTTCCCATTCGCGGCCCGGCAGCCCGGCGGTGCCGTTGCCCGAGTTGAAGAGCGGGCCGGCGGGACCTTCGAGGCTGTCGATCTTCTCCCGCTGCCAGAACGCGCCCGCCGCGAAGAGATTGCGGCCCGGGCCGTTCTTCCACGAGACATAGTCGAGTCCGAGGCGGCCGTCGTCCGTCAGGTCGAGCTCATAAACGGTGAGCAGCGCCTCGAGCTGCGGCGTCGGCTGATCGAGGAGCGAGACCACCGCATTGACGATGCGCTCGAAGCCCGACGGCGTGTCCTGCACGAACCACGCGTTCAGCTGCGGGTCGGCGATCAACAGCGCGTTGTGCGTTCCTTCCATCGCCGCCAATGCCTGGACGTCGGTGTCGTTCGCGTCGCGGTGGCGCAGGCGGTAGCAGATGCGCTTCGTCCCGTCGGCGCTCGTGAGCTGCTCGCGGTCGATCGTCGCGATCAACTGGTCGAGGCCCGGAATCTGATACTCGGGGCAGATGACCATCAGCTTGCCGCCGTTCAGATCGGGGTTCGCGAACGAGAACCAGCCGCTCTCCTCGATCTGCATGAAGCGGCGCACCCATCGGATCACCGCATAGGGATTGACGTGCTTGAGGTCGTAGACCTTCGGCACGTAGCGGTTCGTCTGCGCCTTGTTGCTGGTGCGCAGGACCTTGACGACGTGCGTCGGCAGCTCATCCGGAGCCTTGTTCAGATCCGGGTTCGGATCCTTGTACGTATCCTGCGCCAGCGCGCACGAAGCGCCGAGCCACACGCCGCCGAACGCCGCGGCGAGACGGGCAAGTCTCATCACGATCCTCCTTAAGAAGCGACCGGTGGTCGCGTGGTGCGAGTCAATTCAGCACTGCCGGTGAAGCAACTCGGTTGCCCACCGCGGCGCATTGCGACGAGTGGGGCAAGCAATGCTCGCGCGTCAACGTTTCTTCGAGCATGGGAGCCCCGCGACCGCCACGGCAGCGGAGAGCTCTGTTCGAAACGGATACCGGCGCGTGGGAGCTTGTCGAGCGCGTCTCGTTGTCCAGCGCAAAAACCAAGCTCTCACCGCGTTCGTCGCCGCCATTCGTCAGCTCGAATTCGGGGCGCGAGTCTCGCGGCGCTCCCTCGGCTCCGATCAACGAATCATCAAGAAGTGAAAAAGTCGCGATCGCGACGCGATCCGGGAATCAATGCCCGGAACCGCGCGGAATCACCTCGTCGGTTTCGCCTTTCACGGTGCCGACCCACGCGTCGACGAGGCACGTGCGCCATGCGCGGCCTTCGGCGTCGCGCTCCGCGAAGCGCACCGTCACCATGAACATCGGGAGGTGCGTGCGTTGATCGACGACGAACTTCGAGTCGACGCTCTCCGCCGTGCGCTTGAAGTATTCCGACGCGATCCGCTCCGCCTCGGTGCTGAGGATGCGCCCTTCGCCATCGCGCGGGACGGCCACTTCGTCCTTCACGCGAAATGGGACCCAACCGGACGGCAACGCGGCTCCGAGGGTCTCTTCCGCCTCCGTGTGGTACACGCAGAACAACTCGAACGCCCCGGCCTGATTGGTCGCGAGCGGGAGGAGCATGCGGCGTTCGACCGTGGCGCCGGGCGCGACCGTCGTGAACTCGGGCGGTTCGAGATCGGAGGCGGCGATCGTCGAGGACTGCGGCTCGTCCGCGCCGTCGACGTTGCGCATCATGTTCACCGTGCGCGCCGAGGGCATTGCGAGGGACTCCGGCGATTCGCCGAGGTTGGTCACCTTCACGGTCGCGATGATCGGAGTCCCGATCCGATATTCCGTATTGTCGATCGAGAGATCGACTTTGAGCTTCGGGGCATCGGTATTCAGCTCACCGTCGCCGACCCCCATGCAGCCCGCGAGCCACACCGACATTGCGATCACCGACGACGTCGACGCGACGATTCGATTTCTCACGGCAGGAAACGCTCCGGGTGCTTCAGCTTGTCGGGGAGGTAATGGGTCAGCACGTGATCGAGCCCGTACTTCGCGAACGCCTGCTGCTCGGCGCGCTGGCCCAGCTCCAGCAGGAACTCCATCGCCTTCTTCCATTCGACGTGCTCGGTGAAGAACGGATCGTTCTTCAGCGCGTCGCGCGCCCGCTTCACGTCGACTTCCTTCAATGGATGCGTCGGCAGCTTGTAATCGACGATGTCCTGCGGCGTCACGCCGAGATATCGCGCGCGCGGGACGCAGAAAAAGCGGTTGACGTGCGCCGCATTCCCCGAGCCGACCTTCAGCGTGCGATAGATGTTCGCGATGCCGTACGGGTCGCAGTCGACGAACGCATAGACGGGGATGCCGATCTGATCGGACAGCCGGCGGATGAAGCGGCGCGTCGCGCGCGTGGGGACGCCGCCGAGCGACACGAGGATCGAGTGCGTGCGCTTCCAGAACGCGTGCGCCGCGAGCCGCTGGAACATGCCGCCCGTCTCGATCGCGAGCACGAACTTCGCGCGCGTCTCGAAGCCGAGGTGCTCGACCGAGGACGGGATCGAGTAGGCGCCCGAGCCGAACTTCGTGCAGTCGATCCGGATCTCCTTGCCGGAGTCGCGGTCCCGATCGATCACCACGAGATCGCCTGCGAC
>CAZBOK010000051.1:0-16964 GCA_964493525.1 uncultured Phycisphaeraceae bacterium
GCACGTAGAGCGCGGCCTCGCGCGTCGCGGCGTCGGCGCTCGAGTCGTTCACGATGCGCCAGCAGCGCATTGCGACCTGCGGCCCGCGGATCTGGATCAGCCCGTCGACGACCGCGGGCTCGACCGGCACGCGCGAGAGCTTCTGCAGGAGCCAGTCGAGATCGCGGTTCGCGACGTGCGGCGCGACCAGCGCCGCCTTCGGCGACTCCGTGCGCTCCTGCATCAGCTTCGCGATCATCGTGCGCGACTGGGTTCCGAAGGCGATCGACACCATCTGTTCGATCGCGCGGTCGTCGTTCTCGAAGTTGGCGTATTCACCGCCGCCCGCCGTCGCGAGCGCCTTCAACGACTTCTCCGCATCCGCCTGGCGATCGAGCGAGAACTGTCCCGCGCCGGTGAAGATCACGCTGGTCACCGTCGCCGGCCGCGCCAACGCCGCGCGATGGAGCCGCTGTCGCAGTCGCGAATCGTCTTCGGGGTGCGGCGGCGCGTCCGCCACCAGGATCATCACGCGGTGGCTGTTCTTGCGCCAGTTCATCTCGTCGAGCGCGTAGTCGGCCGCCGCCTGCACGTCCTCCGGCACGTCGCCGCCGCCGCGCGCTTCGAGCGTCTCGAGGAAGTTGAGGATGGCGTAGCGGTCGGCGGACAGAGGGATCGCGCGCGTCACGTATTCATCGCCTTCGTCGCGGTACGCCACGATGCCGAGCCGCAAGGACGGCACGAGCAGCGCGAGTCGCGTGATGATCTCGTCGACGGTGCGCTTCGCCGACGCGAGGAACGGGTCCATGCTCGCGGTCGTGTCGATCATGAACACGAGGTCGACGCCGCGCGAACGGAACTCGGCGAGCTTCTCCCCGAACTGCGCTCCGACGCGTCCGAGGTTTACGCCCGGGCCGCCGAACCCGTCACCGCCGCGTCCGCCACGCCCGCCGCCTCGCCCCACTCCGATTCCCGAGCGGTGCCCGAAATCGGACGAGGAACCGATCTCGTCCGGCGTCGGAGGCAGGTCGTTCGTCGTCGGCGAATCGAGCGCCGGCGGGTCGATCAGATCCGAGAGCGTCGGGTCGGGCAGTTCGGTCGCGGTGTCCGGGTCGGTCGGCGTCGCGTCAACGTCGTCCTCGAGGTCGAGGTCGACGCTCGGCGGACGGTTCGACAGCGTGATCGTGGTCTCGGTCGAGGCGATGGGCACGCGCACCGAGCTCTGCTGCTTCGATGCGACCCAGAACGCGACCGCGTGGATCGCGATCGAGATCGTCAACCACTGCAGTCGTCTCAGCTCGCGCATCAGGACGCTGCGGAACTCCGCGACGAACGCGTCCGAGCTCGGCTGCGAGAACACGGTGACCGGCCCGGGGGCCACCGGCTCGAGGTGGATCTGGATATCGCCGACGTGCACCCGCTCGTCGCCACGCAGCAGCGCGCGGTCGACCTTCGCCCCGGACACGCGGATCGGTGCATCGCCGACGGCTTCGAGGAGCACGTCGTTGCCGCGGATCGTGAGGCGCGCATGGAGCGGGCGGATCGAGCCGTGGGCGAGCTGCAACCCCGCGCGATCGTCGGAGCCGATCGTCAGTGACTTGAGGAGCGGGAACGGGCGCGGCAGGCCGTCGATGCGGATGCGCCAGGTGCGCGTCGGCGCCGGCTCGAACGTCGCGCCGGCGGACCCGGCCGCGCCGACACCCGCGTCCTGCGGGCCGTGCGGGCCGGACGGCATCGAAGCGCCCTCGCTCATACCCAACGGATCGACCAATCCCGGCGTCAGCTGAACGATCGGATCGGGGGCCTGGCAGAACCGCCCGGCAGTCCCGGTCCGCGCCGCGTGCGGACTATAGCGGGACGATTTCGGGCAGTGACGCCGTGTTTCCGCGCGCTTTAGCGCCTTGGAGCGCCGCGCGCCGTCGCTCACGCGGAGCGGATGATCTCCACCATCTCCCGGACCGCGCGCTCGATTCCGACCAGGACGGCGCGCGAAACGATGCTGTGTCCGATGTTGAGGTCGTCGACGCCCGCGATCCGCGCGATCTCCGCGGTGTTCCAGTAAGTGAGACCGTGGCCTGCGTGTGGCACGAGGCCGGCATCCTGCGCGACCCGCACGGCCGTGGCGAGCTCGGCGAGCTCGCGACGGGTCGCGGCGGCATCGCCTGCGAGAGTCGCCTCCGCATAGCGACCGGTGTGGAACTCGACGGCCTGCGCGCCGAGGTCGCGCGCCGCTTTGACCTGGGCCGCGTCCGGGTCGATGAACAACGACACGACGCGGCCGTCGGCGATCAGCGACCGGATCGGCGCCGCGAGTCGCGCGGCGAGTCCGCGTGCGTCGAGGCCGCCCTCGGTGGTCAGCTCCTCGCGCTTCTCGGGCACCAGCGTGACTTGGTCGGGCCGGATCCGGCAAGCGATCGCGACCATCGCGTCGGTCGCCGCCATCTCGAGATTGAGCCGCGTCCGCACGGTCCTGCGCAGGATCTCCACGTCGCGGTCCTGAATGTGTCGGCGATCCTCGCGCAGATGCACGGTGATCCCGCTCGCGCCCGCGAGCTCGGCGAGCACCGCGGCGTGCACGGGGTCGGGCTCGATCGTGCGGCGCGCCTGGCGCACCGTCGCGACGTGATCGATGTTCACCTGCAGCCGCGCCATGCCGAGCCCCCGGACCGTGTCGATCGAGCGGTCCCTATATTCCACTTCCGACGATGGCGCACAAGGACCACGCTCCGCGGATCCTCGGAGGACGACTGAAGGGCCGTGCGCTCTCCGTCGCGCCCGGACGACTCACGCGTCCGCTCAAAGCGCTCGCTCGGCGCTCGCTGTTCGACATCCTCGCCGACCGCCTCCCCGGCGCGTCCGTGCTCGACCTGTTCGCGGGCGCCGGGACCGTCGGCCTGGAGGCGATCTCGCGCGGGGCCGAACGCGTCGTCCTCGTGGAGAGCGCGGCCGCCGCGCGCCGCGCGCTCGCGGAATCGGTCGCCGCGCTCGGCGTGGCCGATCGCGTCACGATCGACGGGCGCGAGGCGATCCACTTCGTCGCGGACGCTCCGCGCGCGGAGTTCGACGTCGTGTTCGTCGGCCCGCCCTATCGGCTGTACCTCGGCGAGGAGCGTGCGACGCTCGCACGGGTTCTCGCGGGCGCGGCCCGATGCATCGCACCCCATGGGACGTTAGTGCTGGAAAGCACGACGATTACGAGCGTCCCGACGCTTCCAGATCTCACTGAAGTCGACCGTCGGAACTACGGTGAGACTGTGCTGCACTTTTTCACCCGGTGCGACGATTCGGAACCTCAAGCACCCGATGAGCGGGGACGATAGGGGGCGAGTCGCGCGTGCGATCGCAAGGAGGCGCTCCACAGAACCCGAATCGACTCTGACCCGTCCGACTGCAGTCCTCGAGCCACACACACCCCTGGAGAATCATCTTTGGATCGCTCGAGCATTTCCGACTCATTGTTCGGAATCCCGGCTCGGCCCTTGTCCCGGGCCGAGCGGATCGAGATCATCAAGCAAAGCGTTCGGGACGAGAGCTTCCTGAGCCAGGAGCGGCTCGACGCCGCACTCGAACGGATGTTGGAGGAGATCCGCTCCGGCTGAAGCTGCTCTCGATCCCGATCACGGTGCGACCCCATGGCAAGGGAGGGATTGGAATGCGTTCGATGAAGTGGTTTGCGGTGGCGCTTGCCGGCGGACTCACGTTCGCGGCCGGCGGCTCCGCGCGCGCGGACGACGATGCAGTCGTCTCGTGCTGCTGTGCGAACCTGGATGACGTGCGCGCCCAGCCTCAGGCCTGGCTGTGGACGAAGTTCTGCTTCGAGGGACAGTTCGCGCATCTCTCCGAGATCTATCAGCCGTTCTTCACGCGGTTCGACAACTACGACTACGCCAACTTCGCCGCGTGGGACTCGCGCCGCGAGCCGTCGACGGCGCAGTCGGACTTCATGGAGAGCTTCCCGCTCCTCTACGTGAACCGTCGCGCCGGGAATCAGATCGAGACGCTCTTCTGTCTGAAGCAGTTCCAGCGCTTCCGCGCGACCGCGGTGGTGCAGAACATCTTCGACGGCAAGCCGTTCATCGAGGTGATCGACATCGTTCCGATCGGCTGCTGCTGCTGCGCCGACGGATCGACGTGCAGTCACCTGCTGGTGCCGAAGAAGTCCTGCGATCACGGCACCGCGATGTCGGATGACTCCCGGTCCGGTCCGGTCGCTTCGGCAGAGCCGATGGCGGCGCCGACGGAAGTCGCGACGCAGTCGACGCCGAGCCCGACCGCGGTGGTCGACGTCGCGCCGGTGAGCGCGCCGACGACGGACTCGACGACGGAGGCGCCGGCGCCCACCGAGCCCGCCGCCGCACCGGCCGAGTCGGCCGCGCCGTCCGGCGGCTGATTTCCGAACACGACTCGATATCTTCGGGACCTCCGCATCGTTCTCGGTGCGGAGGTCTCTTCGTTTCCTGACCGTGAGCCCGGCGGACCCGCGACCATGCTGCTCGAGCTGGAGATCGAGAACCTCGCGCTCCTGCGGCACGTCCGCATCCCGCTCCAAGCGGGGCTGAACGCGATCACCGGAGCGACTGGAGCCGGGAAGACCCTGGTGCTCGAAGGACTCGACCTCGTGCGCGGCCGGCGCGCCGAGAAGACCCGCATCCGCGATGGAGCGGAATCGTGCCGCGTCGCCGCTCGCCTGCGCATCCCCACGTCGCGCCGCGCCGCGGTCGAGTCGATCCTGCCCGACATCCCGCTCGATGACGACGACCTCGTGGTGACGCGCACGCTGCTGTCGGACGGCCGCAGCCGCGCGACCGCGAACGGCCGCGTGATCGCGCTCGCGCAGTTGAAGGCGATCGGCGAGCTCTTTTTCGACGTGGTCGGCCAGGGCGAGTCGCGGCGGCTCGCGGAATCGTCGCACCGCGCCGATCTGCTCGACGAGTTCGGCGCACACCGCACGCTGTTCGACGCCTACGCGAGCGCACGCGAGACGGCGCGCGCGGCCTCGGAGCGGCGCGAGCGCCTCGTGAATGGCGAGCGCGAGCGACGGCGCGCGCTCGACTTCCTGCGGTTCCAGCGCGACGAGATCGATCAGGTCGGACCGGTGCCCGGAGAGGCGGCGGCGCTCGAGGCGGAGCTGTCGGTGCTCGACTCCGCGGATCGGCTCGCGGAGCTGTCGGACACGGCCGTCGCGCAACTCTACGAGAGCGACGAGTCGATCGAGACCATCCTCGGCCGGTTGTTGAAGCGCGCTCGCGAGCACGACGGCGGCGCGGCGGAGCTGATCGAGCCCGCCGCACGCGCACTGGAGCGCGCACTCTCGGAGGTCGAGGACGCGGCGCGCGAGTTCCGCACCGCGCGCGAGCGCATCCCGGCCGACGCCGCGCGCCGCGACCGAGTGATCGAGCGGCTCGACGCGCTGCGTCGCCTTCTCGACCGCCACGGCCCCGGCGACGACGACCTCGCCCGCCGACGCGCCGATCTCGACCAGGAGATCGGTCGACTCGAGGCCGACGAGCGCGATGCCGGCGCGGCCGACCAGGATGTCCTCGCGGCGGAATCCGCGCTCGCGGTGGCCGGCGTCGCGCTCGATCGCGCGCGCACCGCGGCGGGCAAGCGCCTGTCGAAATCCGTCGAATCGGCGCTGCAGTCGCTCGGGATGGCGGGCGCGCGCTTCCGCGTCGACCTCGTCGCGCGCGCGGGCTCCGTGATCGAGCGCTCGGCAGCGTCGGGTCCGTCCGACCCGTCGTTCCTGCTGCAGGCGAACGCGGGCCTCGCCGAGCGGCCGCTCCACGAAGTCGCGTCCGGCGGCGAGTCGGCCCGCATCGCACTCGCGCTCGAGAGCGCCATCGCGGCCGCCGCGCGAACTCCCGTCCTCGTGTTCGACGAGATCGAATCGGGCATCGGTGCGCGGCTCGCGAAGGTGCTCGCCGATGTCCTCGCCCGGCTCGCCGACGATCGCCAGCTCATCGTCGTGACGCATCTCGCGCAGGTGGCCGAGCGCGCTCGCCACCACCTCCACATCTCGAAGCGGGAATCCGGCGGCACCACGGAGAGCTCGGTCGCGCCGATCACCGGCGCCGCGCGCGCGCGCGAGTTGGTCGAGATGACGGGCGCGGTGCGGGAGCGTTCGGCGTGACCACGCCGGCCGTGCTCGTCCCGCTCCGGCCGGTCGCGCGTCCGTGGGGCGGCGACGGCGTCGTCGCGCTCGGACTTCGCGCGCCGCCCGGCGCCGCGATCGGTGAATGGTGGGTCGACGCACCGGGTTTCCCGCTGCTCGTGAAGGTGATCGACACGCGCGCTCCACTCTCGATCCAGCTCCACCCCGACGACGATGCGGCGCGCGCGCTCGGCCACCGATCCGGCAAGACCGAAGCCTGGTGCGTGCTCTTCGCCCGCGCCGGCGCGTCGGTGGGACTCGGGCTCGCGTCCGGTCGAGACTCCGGCGCGTTCCTCGCGGCGGCGGAACGCGGCGAGGATGTCTCGGGATGGCTCGTGAATCTGCCGGTCGCGGCCGGCGACGCGGTGTTCGTCCCGCCCGGAACGGTGCACACGATCGGCGCCGGCATCACGATCCTCGAAGTGCAGGAACCGTCCGACGTCACGCTGCGCGTGTTCGACTGGAATCGCGAGCCGAAACGCGAACTGCATGTCGCCGCGGCGCGGCGCGCGATCCGCACCGGGGGCGCGGCCGGCGTCGTGCATCCGCACGCGGTCGGCGCGGGCGATCGCCTCGCGGCGCGGCACGACGTCGTCGTCGAATGCGACCGCTTCCGCGTCGAACGCGTCGAGGCGGACCGCCCGTTTCGCGTCACGGCGCGCCGCTCCGAGCTGTGGTTCTGCGCCGAGGGACATGCGCGCGTCTCGCCCGACGTCGCGGTCGACGCCGGCGGGGCGCTGCTGGTCGCGCCCGCAACGTCGATCGAGTTCTCCCCCTTCCCGCGCGCGCTCCTTTATCGGATCCTGCCGCCATGAAAGAACGACTGCAGAAGGTCCTCGCGCGCGCCGGGGTCGGTTCCCGCAGACGCTGCGAGGTGTTGATCGCGGAGCGCCGCGTGCGCGTGAACGGCGCGGTCGTCGACCGCCCGGGCGTGAAGGTGGACCCCGCCGAGGACGAGATCTCCGTCGACGGAAGCGACATCGCGATCGAGAAGCCGCATTACGTCCTCCTCTACAAGCCGAAGGGCTTCGTCTGCTCGTCGCGCCCCGAGCGCGGCAAACCGTCGGTCGTCTCGCTCGTGAAGCTCGCGAGCGGCGAGCGGTTGTTCTGCGTCGGACGACTCGACGAGGAATCGCACGGGCTGCTCCTGCTCACGAACGACGGCGAGTTCGGCAATCACCTCACCCACCCGCGCTACGGCGTCGGCAAGACCTACCGCGTGTCGGTCAAAGGCCGCGCCGACGGACCGCTGCTCGCGAAGATCCAGCGCGGCGTGTGGCTCGCGGAAGGGAAGACCGCGCCGGCGCGCGTCCAGGTCGTGAAGCGATTGCGCGAACTCTCGATCCTGAAGATCACGCTCAGCGAGGGCCGCAACCGCCACCTGCGCCGCGTGTTCGCGCGGCTCGGACTACCGGTGATCGACATCCTCCGGGTCCAGATCGGTCCGCTCGCGCTCGGCCGGATGCGCCCGGGCGAATGGCGCGAGCTGCTCCCCCGCGAAGTCGAGCAGCTCCGCAACGCGTCGGATGCCCGCGCTCGGCCGGCGGTCGCCGCGCCCGTCGCGCGCGACGATGACGAAGACGTGGACCAAGACGAGGAATAGATGAAGCGCGTCGGCGAACGGATCGGGCAGCTCGTGCGCTACGTCGGCTTCTCGCCGGCGGATGCCGCCCTGCTGGCGAGCCTTCGCCCCGCGCTCGCACGCACCGCCGACGCACTGATCGACGACTTCTACCGCCGGATCTTCCGCGACTCCGGCGCCCGCGCGGTGATCGAGGATGAGCGGTTGCTCGCCGGGCTGCGCATCTCGCTGCGCGACTGGCTCGACCACCTGCTCACGGAGGACGTCGACGACGACTGGCTCGCACGGCGAGCGAAGATCGGGCGCCGTCACGTCGAGGTCGGGCTCCCGCAGCGATACATGCCGCTCGCGATGAACATCGTGCGCAACCATCTCGTGCGGCTCGCCGACGAGGAGTGCGCGGGCGACGCGAGTCGGCTCACGGCCACGCTGGTCGCGGTGCAGCGGCTGCTCGACCTCGAGCTGACGGTCATGCTCGACACGTACCACGAGGACACCGTCACGCGGCTGCGGCAGCTCGAGCGGTTGTCGACGATCTCCCAGCTCGCGGCGGGCGTGAGTCGTGAGCTGAAGAACCCGCTCGGCGTCGTGAACACGAGCCTGTTCCTACTGCGCCGACTGCTCGATGAATCGGGCGGCGGCGCGCCGAGCGGCGACGGAGTACGGGAGCACCTCGATCGCATCGGCCGCGCGTCGCGCCAGGCGTCCGACATGACGGATCAACTGCTCGACTACGCGAGCGTGCGAACGATCACGCGTCAGTTCGTCCCGATCGCTGCGGTCGTGGATGACGCGCTCGAAAAGGTCGGCGCGACCGGCGACGTCGTGGTCGAGCTGCACGGCGCGCGCGAGGCGACGATGTTCGCCGACCCGGTCCTCCTCGCCCGCGTGCTGATGAACCTGGTGCGGAACGCCGTGCAGGCGATCACCGAAGCGCCCGAGCGGACGGGCGGCGGGCGCGTCGTCATCCGCTGGGACGTCGACGGCGAGTTCGACCGGATCGAGGTGAGCGACGACGGCCCCGGCCCATCGGCGGAGATCCGCTCGCGGATGTTCGAGCCGATGGTCACCTCGCGGCGCCACGGCACGGGACTCGGCCTCGCGATCTGCCGGGGGATCCTGCAGTCGCACGGCGGCACGATCGAGCTGGTCGAGCCCGCCGGCCCGGGGGCGACGTTCCGCATCCGCCTCCCGCGCGGCCCCTGAATTCCGCGCCGTCCGGTCCTCAGCTCGCCGTCGCGGAGGACCGCGAGAGCGGGAGCACGACCGAGAACGAGGCCCCGCCGAGCGTCGGCGAGCGATCGACTTCGATGCGGCCGCCGTGCCCGTCGACGATCTTCTTCACGATCGACAGGCCGAGCCCCGTGCCGCGCGGCTTCTTCGTGATGAACGGCTCGAAGATCCGGCTCGCGATCGCGACGTCGACGCCGGGTCCGTCGTCCTCGACGGTGATTCGACAGGACTTCCCGTCGTCCTCGACCCCGACCCGCAGCAGAACGCGCCCTCCTTCCCGGACGGCGTGCAGCGCGTTCTCGACCAGGTTGGAGAGCGCGGAGAACAGGCGGTCGCGATCCCCCACCACGGTTGGCGCCGATCCCGGCGCGACTTCGAGATCGAGATGACGCGCCTCGCAGGCGGGCCAACGCCGGCTTTCGCGCACCACTTCCTTCGCGAGCTCGTCGATCGCCACCGGCGCCGTCTCGCGGCTGCGCGGTCGCGCGTAGTTCAGGAGATCGCCGAGCGTCGCGGTCATGCGGTCCGCGAGCGTCATCATCTCGCGCACGTTCTCGTGGTCCGTGTCGCTCGGCTCGAACCGTCGCAGGAGCACCTGGCAGAGCGCGCGGATCCCCGCGATCGGGTTGCGAATCTCGTGCGCGATGACCGACGTGAGGCGGCCGAGCTTCGCGAGGCTCTCGGAGTCCGACAGCTTCCGCTCAAGCTCGAGTCGATCCGTCAGCTCCGAGATGCGGATCAACGTGAGGTGTTCGGGCTCGTGCGTGAGGAGCGACGCGTCGACCGCAAAGATCCGCGCCGTGTCCGTCGCCGGATCGCGCACGGTGATCGTCGCCGGCGCCGCGCTCGCGGTCCCGGCGTGCGCGACGAGCCGCGCGAAATCGAGCTTCTCGCTGACGATCGGATTCAACAGCTCGGACAGACGCCGTGGCAGGTGCCCGTCGACGGTCGGCGCGCACAGCACGGCATCGCGGCGATTGACGCTGCGCACGCGCAACGTGTCGTCGACGAGCATCAGTTGATCCGGCAGCGCGGAGAGGATCGCGGCTTGGATCTCGCGGAGCTGGCGGTTCTCGCGGCGCAGCACGGCGGTCTGCGACGCGCGATGGATCGCGTCGAGCAGCCGTTCCGATTCCGCGTCCTTCGCGACGAACGCGAACGCACCCTCGTTCAGCGCCGCGACCGTCGTGTCGAGCGACGCGTACGCGGTCACGATCACGGTGACCAGGTCGGGGCGAAGCTGCCGCGCGCGGATCAGGAAATCGGTGCCGTTGCCGTCGGGCAGCCGATGATCGACGACCGCGACGTCGAACTCCGAGCGCGCGAGCGCGCTGAGCGCCGCCGAATAGGTGCGCACCGTGAACGGTTCGAAGCGCTGCATCCGGACGAGCTCCGCGACGTTGCTCGCGAAGTCGTCGTTGTCATCCGCGACGAGGACGCTCAAACGGTCGGGAAGGCACGCTCCCCCGGGGGTGCTTGCCGGGCTCAACTCAGTTCTCCGCGTCTTCCTTCGCTTCCGACGGGTTCGCGGCGCGGGCTCGGATCCAGCGCGCGAGCTCGTACTTCTTCACCCAGTACCGCACCTGATCGCGGTGGATGCCGAGGAGCAGCGCCGCCCGGCTCTTGTTCCCGCCGCTGCGCTCGAGCGCCTGATCCAGGAGATCCTTCAAGAGGTCGTCCAGCACCACGCCGTTTGCCGGAAGGACCCACGCGCGTGCCGGTGCCTCGGGGGCAACTGCCGCCTTCGACTCGGTGGGAGGTGGCGGTTCGACGACCGACGTGCGCGCGCTCACGTCCAGCGCTTCTCGCCGGGATTCGCTCGCCACTCGCACCAAGGCGGGGAGATCGTGCTCCGTGAGTTCCCGCCCCGTGCCGAGCAGGACCGCGCGCTCGACGGCGTTCCGCAGCTCGCGGACGTTTCCCGGCCAGTCGTGACGCACGAGGAGTTCGAGCGCGTTCGGCGTGAACTGCCGGACCGGACGCTTCAGCTCCGCGGCGAACCGCGCGCTGAAGAGCGCGACCAAGTCGGGGATGTCCTCGGGCCGCGCGCGCAGCGGCGGAATGTCGATCGGGATCACGTTCAAGCGGTAGTACAGGTCGCGGCGGAAACGCCCGCTCTGGATCATCTCCTCGAGGTTCGCGTTCGTCGCGGCGATGATCCGCACCTCGACGGCAATGTCCGAGAGGCCGCCGACGCGGCGGAACTGCTTCGACTCGAGGAACCGCAGGAGCTTCGCCTGGAGCGCCAGCGGCATGTCGCCGATCTCGTCGAGGAAGATCGTGCCGCCGTCGGCCTGTTCGAACAACCCCGACTTCCCCGCCTTCGCGTCGGTGAACGCGCCTTTCTCGTGGCCGAACAGCTCGCTCTCGAGCAGCGCCTCGGGAAGCGCGGTGCAGGTGATGTTCATGAACGGGCGGTCGGCCTCCGGGCTCGCGAAGTGGATCGCGCGCGCCACGAGGTCCTTGCCGGTGCCGCTCTCGCCCCGCAGCAGGATGTTGCGGGCGCCGCTTGCCGCGACGCGCTCGACGAGGGCCCGCAGGTCGTTCATCGCCTTGCTGCGGCCGACGAGGTCGGCGACGCGCGAGCTCGCGCCGTCACGCGACCGCAGGCGCTTCACCTCGGTGCGCAGCATCTGCTGTTCGAGCGCGCGCTGGCACACCAGCACCATCTCGTCGAGATCGAACGGCTTCATCACGTAGTCGGCCGCGCCGATCTTCATCGCCTTCACGGCGTCCTCGGTGGACGAGTAGGCGGTCATCATCACGAACTCGGAGGCGAGGCCGGACCCTTTCAGCTCCTGCAGGAGCGCCATCCCGGTCCCGTCCGGCAGGCGATGGTCGAGCACGATCAGGTCGTACGACTTCTCGGCGATCCGCCGCTTGGCCGCGGTGACGTCCTCCGCGACGTCGGTCGTCGCTCCCTCATCCGCGAAGCGCACCTCGAGCGCGCGGCGAATGGCCATCTCGTCGTCGACGACGAGCACACGCCTCCCCCGCAGGTGCCCGCGCGCGACCGAACCCATCGATGTCTCCTCCGGCAAAGACCGAGAGTCGACGGGCTCACCCGGCGCTCCGTTCGGGAAGCGGTTCCCGATCGGTTGGGCATTCTTGCTCGTGTTGTCGGTTCCGGAAGGGATCATCGGCATGTTCTCCGTTGATTCCGGAAAAGAGCAAGGCCCCTGCCGTTCGCGCGGCGCGCGATTCAGCCACCGCGGATCCCGATTCCTTGCGGCTTTACCGTGAGGACCGGTCGATCGGCCGTGCGGACCACCCGCTCCGCGGTGCTCCCGATCAAGAGGTGCTTCAACCCGGTCAGGCCGTGGGTCGCGACCACGATCACGTCGGCCCGCTCGGCGCGGGCCCGATCGCAGATCACCTCGAACGCGGCCCCCGATTCCACGCATGCTTGTGCGCGGACCGAGCCTTTCACCACGGACGCCAACAGCTTGGCGAGCTCCTCGCGCGCACGAGCCACGGCGCCCCGCTCCAGCTCGGCGACGGACACCGCGACCATCCCGTACTCGACCGGGTAAATCACGGGCTCGACGACGTGGAGCGCGACGAGGCGCGCGGAACGGTTTTCCGCCAGTGCGACCGCGGCTTCGAGTGCGCTCTTCGACGGCTCGGAGAAATCCACCGCGCACACGATGCACTCGATCCGGCTGGGATCGAGGGGCCGCGCCGCGTGCCGCACCGTGAAGACGGAGCAAGGTGCGAGCTGCACGACGCGCTCGGCGACGCTGCCGAGCAATGCGTGGCGGATCCCGCGATGCCCGTGCGTCGCGAGCGCGATGAGATCGACCTTGGATTCCCGCGCGGTGTCGAGGATGCCCACGTCCGGCGCCGGCGCCCGCACGATGCGACGCTCGATCGCGAGGTTCGCGTCGGCGCAGGCCGTCGCGGCTTCGAGCGCGGCGCGCGCGGCGTTCACCTCCTCGTTGCTCGCACCGGTCAGCACCGAGTGAATCGCGATGACGCGCGCGCCGTCGGTGCGCGCGAGCCCAATGACCGACTCGTACGCCGCGCGCGAGTCGGCCGTGAAGTCGGTCGGAAACAGGATGGTGCGGAAGGTCGTCGTCATCGGAGCCTCCGAGGCCTGCGAGGGCGCGAACGCGGAATCTTGTCGCGCCGTGGCGCGTCAGTTTGCCCGATTCACCGGCCGTCGAACGCGCGAATGCGGCTGAAGCGGCGCTTCGAGCGGGTCCACCGCGTGGCACATCGGTCGCTTCTGCGGCCCTCGTCGCGCGGCAGTCGCTGCCGCGCCCAACTTCTTCGGCTTCGAATGGAGAGGAACGACCATGAGACTGATCCCTTGGCGCGCCGCGACCATCCGTACCCCGTTCGACGCGGTGCATGACGAGTTCGATCGCGTGTTCGAGCGCTTCTTCGGCGGCGTGCCCGCCAACTTCGACGCGCAGATCGGTGAGCGCCAGGCGTTCGCCCCGAGCGTCGACGTCGTCGACAAGGGCGACGCGTTCCTGGTGCGCGCCGAGCTGCCCGGGCTCGAAGCGAAGGACGTGAAGCTGTCCTGCGAGCGCGACCATCTCGTGCTGTCCGGCGAGAAGAAGTCCGAGCACAAGGTCGACGGGAAGGGCCTCGCCCGCTTCGAGAGCCGCTACGGCTCCTTCTCGCGCGTCGTCCCGCTGCCGGCCGAGGTCGTCGGCACCAAGGCGAACGCGACCTTCAAGCAGGGCGTGCTCGAAGTGACGCTGCCGAAGGCGGAGTCGGCGCGCGCGCAGAACGTGGAGATCAAGGTCCAGGCCTGATCGCGCGAACGCACGAAAGCAGGGTCGGATGAGACGAGGCCGCGGGCCTCCGGCGAGCGCCGGGGGCTCGCGCCGCCGTCACGGTTCGTCGTCGGAGTCCGTCGGTTCCGCACGCGGCGCCGCAGCCTTCAACTCCGCGACGACCTGCTGCACCTCTGCACGCGTCTTGGTCAGCTTGTCGTTCAACACGCGGATCAGCGCGGCCGCCTCCTTCACGCGCTCCGCGAGATCGTCGATGTCGACTTCGTTCGACTCGATCTCGGCGAGGATCTCCTCCAACCGGGCCTTCGCCTCACCAAATCTCGAGTTGGCGATTGCCGCCAGGTCGGTGCTCTTCTTCTTCGCCATCGCTCGACTCCGGTTCAGGGCGCGACTCGGAACCGAGCACGCGCGTGATGATCTTGCCGTCGCGCACGACGGCGTCCAGTCGGTGCCCGGCGCGCACCGCCGCCGCGTCGGTCACGATGCGCCCGCTCTCGTCGCGGAGCACCGCGTAGCCGCGGGCGATGACGCGCTCGGGCTCGAGCGCGCGCAAGCGCGCCGCCGCTGCCGCGACCGCCCCCGCCGCCGCGTCGATCCGCGCCGCGAGCGCCGGTGACGCCGCGCGCGACGCGAACACGCGCACGTCGGCGGACGCTTCGATCGTCGCGCGCAGCACCGACTCCGCGATCCGCCGCGACGTGCCGTCGATCGTGACCGCCGCATCCTTCACGACCGCCGGGGCGCGATGCGCGAACGCATCCGCGGCGCGCGCCAGCAGGCCGAGCTCGACGTCGACGCGCGCGATCGTCCGGTCGGCGAGATCGGCCGCGTCATCCGACAAGTCCCGCGCTCGATCGGCGAGCTCGTCCTCGATCCGTGCGATCCTCTCGCGTGCGACTTCCACCGCTCGCAACGCCTCGCGCGCTCGCTCGACGACGAACTGCGCGACCGCCGTCGGCGTCTTGAACCGCGCGTGCGCCGCGAGGTCGGCGATCGAGGTGTCGATCTCGTGACCGATGCCGGTGAATACCGGAACGCGGCACGCCGCGATCGCGCGGGCGATCTCCTCGCGATCGAACCACGCGAGGTCGGCGACCGACCCGCCGCCGCGCACGAGCGCGATCGCTTCGACGCCCCACGTCGCGAGCACCGCCAGGCCGCGCACCACCGACCGGACGGTGTCCTCGCCCTGCATGCGCGCGTCGAACGCGACGACGCGGAACGCCACGCCCGCGGCACGCACTTCGTTCACGAAGTCGTGGTACGCCGCGCTCTCGACCGACGTGATCAGGCCGATGATGAGCGGCGTCTCGGCGAGCACCAGGCGCTTCTGGATCTCGAGCACGCCTTCGCGGGTGAGCTTCTCGAGCAGGATCTTCCGCTGCAGCGCGATCTTCCCGAGCGTCCACGTGGGGTCGATGTCGCGCACGACGAGCCGGAGGTCGCCGCGCGGCGGCCAGAAGTCGATCTCCACGAGCGCGCGGATCTCGATGCCGTCCTTCGGCTCGACGACGCCGCGCAACGTCCCGCCCGGGCCGAACAGCCGGCGTTGATCGCCTTGCCAGATCACGGCGCCGAGCCCGTAGCGCTGGCCGCTCGCCTCGTCGGTCTCCGCGAGGCGGAAGAACCAGTGCGGCTTCGACAACGATCTCTCGAGCTCCGAGACCTCCGCGATCACCCAGATGCGACGCGGAAAGTTGCGCTCGAGCGCGGAGCGGATCTCCTGCGCGAGGCGCGAGAGCCGCCAGGTGTCGGCGGGGACCGGGCTCGAGGCGTCGCCGATCGCGCCCATCGATCAGCCGTTGGCGAACGAGCGGCGGATGCGCTCGATCTGCGCGGCGTGTCGCTCTTCGTGCATCGCGATGAACTCGAACCACTGGAGCGCGTCGACGTCGCCGAAGAGCGGGTGCGGGAACGTGAGCGCCCGCGGGTTCACCGCGACGAGTCTCGGCAAGAGCGCGAGCAACGCGTCCCGCGCCGCGGAAAAGCGCGGCAACAGGTGCGCGCGCGTCTTGCCGCTCGCGGGCGTGACGATCGTCGGCGCGACGACCGGATCGGGCGGGATCGCGAGCCGCCGCTTCGGAGGGTGGAGCGCGAGCCCCTCGGGCGGGAACGACGGCAGCTCGCCCGCGGCCGCGAGCCGTTTCGCGAGACCGCCGCCGACGCGCTCCAGCACGAGTACGAGGTGCTCGAGGACCTCGTCGATCGACCAGGCGGCCACCGCAGCGTCCGGCCGTCGCGCGCAGAGGTCGGCGGGGAGGTCGCGCACGAGATCGAGGACGCGCCGGCCCGATCGATCCATCCGCGCCGCCGCGGCGCGCCACTCGTCCGGCGCACCGTCCGGCACGCGCGCGCGATCCTCGGCGATCGCACGCTTCGCGGACCGCCACGCGGCCTCGAGCTCGTCGGCGCTGGCGGTCTTCAGGCGCTCGCCGAACTCGGACTCGATGCGGCGGAAGCGCTCGCCGAAGCGCGACGCCGCGCGCCGCAGCGCGGTCTCCGCGTCGACGCCGGCGTGGCGGGCGACGTTCACGACGCAGAACAGCACGTCGCCGATCTCCTCGTCGATCGCGCGAGCACCGTCTTTCGCGGCGATCGACCGCTTCAGCTCCGCGACCTCTTCGTCGAGCTTCGCGAGCGCGCCCGCGACGTCCTTCCAACGGAAGCCGGTGCGCGCCGCCTTCTCCCCCATCCGCTGCGCCTTCAACAGCGACGGCAGCGCCGCGGGGATCCCCGCGAGTGCGGATCGATCGTCGTCGCCGGCGCGTTCCTGCCGCTTGATCGACTCCCACTTCTCGAGCACGGCGTCGACGGTCCGCGCGTCGCCGTCGGCGAACACGTGCGGGTGGCGGCGAACCAGCTTGTCGGCGATCGCGCGGCTCACGTCGGCGAGCGAGAAGTCACCGGCGTCCTGCGCGATGCGGCACGCGAGCAAGACGTTCATCAAGAGGTCGCCGAGCTCCCCCGCGGCGGCGGCGCGCCGGCCGGACGTGATCGCGTCGATCGCCTCGTGCGTCTCCTCGAGCAGGCTCGGCGCCATCGATTCGAGGCTCTGGTCGCGGTCCCAGGGACAGCCGTTCCGATCGCGCAGGCGGTCGATCACCGCGAGCAACTCCGCGAACGCGGCCAGCCGCGGGTCGTCGGTGTTCATCGCGCGCCCTCCGCGTCGGGACCGTCGGTCGCGCGCGGCGGCGCGACCGCGAGCAGCTTCCGCTCGGTGAAGTGCTCGATCGCGTAGGCGACGCCCTCGCGCCCGATGCCCGAATCCTTC